>CAZQWZ010000192.1:0-5142 GCA_964596935.1 uncultured Roseivirgaceae bacterium | reverse complement strand
AACCCTTTGTAAGCCTATTTTTATGTATCTTGAAGTTTTATCGGACAACAGTAAATCTATTTTTCTTTAATAAATTCAATTGCCTGTTGGTAATCAAAAAACATTTTAAATAACACCCCCATTGAGTTGGCTATATCTAACATTTTTTGCCAATACGAAAAGTCTTTGCCATCCGATTCAAACTTAACTATAATAATGGTTTTGCAGCCTCTTTTAATTATTTCTCCTAACACTTTTGAAGAAAACCAATATCTATCTTCTTCAGAAATAATTCCATTATTTCTAACATCTATGATCCAACTGGTAGCATTATAGTTAACAAACATTTCTTTATTAATACTCAACACATTTTTGTATTCGACAGAATCTGGTAGCTGACTCCAAATTAACACCGATGCTTTTAAGTTAGCATTATAGGATATTGTGGCAAAAGGAGATTTGTAATATTCTTGAAAAGTAATTTCTTGCTGAATTGGAAATTTCATTATAAACTTTGATCCTTTTCCTGGTTCACTTTCAACAAATATTTTACCATTCATCGATTCAACCTGCTGCTTAACCAAATACAACCCCATCCCTTTACCTTCAATATGATAATGGAAACGCTTATGCATTTTAAACATATCGTTGCCAAATTTCACTAAGTCGATTCCGATGCCATTATCTACTACTTCGATTGAAACGGACTTTGCATCGCCATAGGAAAGTACAGAAATTATATTATTCTCATCTGGCTTACTGTATTTCATAGCATTACTAATTAGATTGTATAAAATGCTATGCAAATACGATCTTATAAAATAGATGTTTTTAACCTCTAAATTTACTTTAAGGCTAGCCCCTATTTCATCCAAACCAACTTTAAGAAGTTCTTCGATTTTATTGATTTTATCTTTTAGCTCAATATTTTCCTTTAGATGATAGAGTTGGTTTCTAATATCAACCACTTTGTTTAAATCAGAAATTACAGTATCTAAAGCAACCGATGAAGACTTAATATGCGAAAGCATTTCTTTTTTACGAGACTCTTCTGTCTCAACTTCAAACAAATGAACCAAACCTAAAAGGCTTGCTACAGGTGCCCTAAGATTATGCGAAACCGTATTCGAAAACTGCAATAAGCCATTATTCTGTACTATTAATTCCTCATTTGCCTGTTTTAAGGCTTTTGTTCTTTCTTCTACTTTAGAATTTAGTTCTATATTTTTATACTCTAATTCATCCTTTTGCTCACTAATCAACTTTGAGGTAATTTCAAGCCTTTGTTTTCTTTTTAGTATTTCTTCTTGTTTTGTAAGAAGTCTGTCATTTACTTCTTTATTCTTAGACAATAAATCTTGCTTTCTTAACAGCGTTTTTTCTTGAGTTTGATTTTTATCATTTAAGTTTCCAATAAGGATTCGATTGTTTTCAACTAGGGTTTCATTTACTTTTTTTAGTGCTAAAATACCCACCACTCCAAAAATGTAACTAAAATTAAACAAAATACCAACTATATAATACCCTCCCTTTGCATCTTCAAAAATATCTCTATAGCCCACATTAAAAAAATGGTGAACGTTATCGTAAAATAGAAGAAGAACTGCGCTTGGTAATAGAGCTAGAATTAGTTTAAGCAAATTTTTACGAGCAAATAAGAGTAAAGGAATGATGCTAGAAATCATTATTACCATGCGCGAATCGAAAAACTCGTAGATGCCTATTTGGTCAATTTCGTTATTCAATTTTATAAAAATTGGAATACTAATAATAAAAATAGGGATGGCGTATGACACCCAATACTTAGACAAGGTTGTTTTACCAAGTCTATTTAATGCAAGAACGCCAATGGGTATAATAGACGAAAGAATAACCAGTTTTTCCTCAGCTTTAAACCCATATTGATATAAAAGCAAAACGGTTATTAATACAATAAAAAGTTGATGAATAAGTGCTATTTTATTTGCAAACCTAATTCGTTGATTTACTTGCTCTGTGGCAGATGTATCTATACCAATTTCAATTAAAAATTTAACTATTTTCTTCATCTAGCTTTTAAACTTTAAAAAAACCGTAAATTTTATAACCTAAAGAAACTCAGGTTATAAAGTTTACTCTCTTTCAACCTAAAGGTAACTACTCTTAAATAACCAAAATAATAATTACATAGTTACCTCGTAATTATTATAAATCTACTAATATAATTAATAATCTAAGTTACACACATCTAAATTATAATACCTGCACCTACGGTTTTATTTGTTTGCTCGTCAATTAATATAAGACTTCCTGTTTCTCTATTTCGTTCGTACCTATCGTAAAATAGAGGTTTAGTAGTTCGTATTCGAATACGCCCAATATCATTCATGCCAATGGTTTTATCTCCTTCTAAGCGGTGTAAGGTATTAATATCCATTTTGTAATTAATTTCTTTTACCATACAACGAGCTTCGTTTGTGGTATGCTTAATGGCGTATTTACCCCCAAGTACAATGGGTTTTTCGTGCATCCAGCTTATCATTAAATCAATATCTTGAGATACGTTTGGTTGGTTATTATCCCTCACAATCATATCTCCTCTACTAATATCTATTTCGTCTTCGAGCGTGATGGTAACTGACATGGGTGCATAGGCTTCATCCAACTTTTCATCCATTAATTCAATGGATTTTATTTTGCTACTAAAGCCACTAGGCAGTACCGTTACACCATCGCCTGGTTTAAAAACGCCACTGGCAATTCTGCCTGCGTATCCTCTAAAATCATGGTATTTATCATTCATTGGACGAATAACCGATTGAACAGGAAAACGACAATCGACATGGTTATAATCACTGCCAATATGAATGGTTTCTAACAGGTAAAGCAACGTGCTACCTTGATACCAATCCATTTTGTTTGATTTATTTACTACATTATCGCCATTTAACGCACTAATTGGCATAAACCGAATATCTGCTATATTTAATTTAGCTGTAAATAGCTCTACTTCTTTTTTGATGGATTCATACACTTTCTCCTCATAATCAACCAAATCCATTTTGTTAATACAAAACACAATATGCGGTATGCCCAATAGTGAAGCAATAAACGTATGGCGATGGGTTTGCTCCTGCACTCCTTTACGAGCATCAATTAAAATAAGGGCTAAATTAGCCGTAGAAGCTCCAGTAACCATATTTCGGGTATATTGAATATGCCCTGGGGTATCGGCAATAATAAATTTACGTCTAGGGGTGGAAAAATAGCGGTAAGCCACATCAATGGTTATCCCTTGCTCTCTTTCGGCTCTTAACCCATCTGTTAATAAAGCAAGGTTTACATTTTCTTCTCCTTTTTTCTTACTTGTAGCTTCAATTGCTTCGTATTGATCTTGAAAAATAGACTTTGAGTCGTACAACATACGACCTATTAAGGTGCTTTTACCATCGTCAACACTGCCTGCTGTGGTGAAGCGTAAAAGCTCCATGTTTAAGTAAGAGTCTGTATTATTAGTCATTATAAATGTGTGATGTTTAATGTGTGATATCGAATGTTAGTAATTAGTGTTTGATGTGTAAATTCTTTACATTTTACATCAAACATTTTACTTCTTACATCAAAAATATCCTTCTTTCTTACGGTCTTCCATTGCGGCTTCTGAGCGTTTATCATCTGCTCTAGTACCTCTTTCTGTAACCCTTGAAGTCGAAACTTCTTCGATTATTGAATGTAAATCTGCTGCACCAGATTCAACGGCACCTGTACAGGTAATATCACCAATGGTTCTAAATCTAACTAATTGTGTGGTAACCTTTTCATCGTCTTTTCTTAGAATATGCTCTGATGCTGCCATAATTACTCCATCGCGAACAAACACTTCACGTTCTTGCGCAAAGTATAAAGAAGGCAATTCAATTTCTTCCATCAAAATATATTGCCAAACATCCATTTCGGTCCAATTGGAAATTGGGAAAACTCGAAAGTGCTCGCCAAAATTCTTCTTTCCATTAAATAAGTTCCACAATTCTGGTCGCTGATTTTTAGGATCCCACTGACCAAATTCATCTCGGTGTGAAAAGAAACGTTCTTTAGCTCTCGCTTTTTCTTCATCTCTACGAGCACCACCCATAGCAGCATCAAACTTATGTTTTTCAATTGTATCTAATAGGGTAACTGTTTGCAAGCCATTTCTACTAGCATTAAAGCCTTTTTCCTCCACAACTTTACCTTCATCAATAGAGTCTTGCACCAAGCCTACAATCAACTTCGCGCCTATTTCCTCTACATATTTATCTCTAAAAGCTATCGTTTCTTCAAAATTGTGTCCCGTATCAATATGAACGAGAGGAAATGGCAATTTAGAAGGATAAAAGGCCTTACGAGCTAAGTGGGCTACCAAAATTGAATCTTTACCTCCAGAAAAAAGAAGTGCAGGATTTTCAAATTGCGCTGCCACTTCTCGTATCACAAAGATGGCTTCTGCCTCTAATGCTTTTAAGTGATTTAGATTATATGAATGCATACTATTTTATTCGTTTTAAAATTGAATTATATAATTGTTCAATTGATTCGTTAATTGTTTGACTGCTTGTATCAAGTATAATAAATGGGTTTTCTGGAGCTTCAAATGGAGCATCCAATCCCGTAAAATTTTTAATTTCCCCTGCCAAAGCTTTTTTATAAAGTCCTTTTACATCGCGTTTGGCACATGCCTCGAAGGATGCATTTACATACACTTCTAAAAAATCAGAATCTCCAATTATTTCTTTGGCATTAGTACGAATTTGAGTGGTAGGGCTCACAAATGAGCAAATGGTTACAATGCCTGTTTCTACAAAAAGTTTAGCAGTTTCAGCAACTCTTCGAATGTTCTCTTCCCTATCTGATTCTGAAAACCCTAAGTTGGCATTTAAGCCCGTTCTAAGGTTATCGCCATCTAATAGTTTTGTTATTATTTTATCCTTATAAAGGAGGTGTTCCACACCTTGTGCAATAGTGCTTTTACCTGACCCAGACAAGCCTGTAAGCCATACAACAACCCCTTTTTGATTTAAGAGATTTTCTTTTTCATTTCTACTTAAAATAAAATCAAATATGGGGTGAATATTTGTAGCCATTTGAACCTTTTAAAATCCGAGACAAAGAAACGAACCATTTAGGAGATTTTCTTTATTATATGTA
>CAZQWZ010000191.1:0-5213 GCA_964596935.1 uncultured Roseivirgaceae bacterium | reverse complement strand
TTTTGCCATAAATTTAGATTTTTTCTTCCCCCCTTTTTTTCTATTTTCCTCTAATATAGCTAAGATTTTATCTTCATCAATATACTTTTTAATTACAGCTTGCTGACCAAATGTAATTATGGTTGATAAGAAATAATAATAACTTAATGCAGCTGGAAAGCTGTTAAGCACAAACATAAAGATAACCGGCATCATGTAGCTCATTGTCTTCATTGGGCCTTGTACCGTACTCATTTGGTTATTACTCCAGGTGTAAAGTATGGTAGAAATCGTCATTAAAATAACGAACAAACTCACGTGAGTTCCATAAATTGGAATCTCAAATGGCAGCGTCATAATTGAATCATAAGTAGATAAATCATCTGCCCATAAGAACGGCTCTTGGCGTAATTCTATTGAGCTTGGAAAAAAGCTAAACATCGCATACAGAATTGGCATTTGAAGCAACATTGGCATGCAACCACTTAATGGGTTAACACCCACTTGCTGGTACAGCTTCATCTGTTCTTGCTGAAACTTCTGCTGGTCGTCTCCTAATTTGGCTTTAATCTCATCTAACTCTGGCTTTAATACTTTCATTTTAGCCATCGATAAATATGATTTATACGATAAAGGCGAAAGAGCTAGTTTTATAATTAATACAAGAATGAAAATGATTAGCCCATAGCTGGCGATGTAATTATCTAGCCAATTGAAAATTGGAACAACCACCCATTTATTAATTAGGTTAATGCCTACAATGCCCAAATACACATTTTTATGAAACCCAGGGGCAACCTTTTTCATTATTTGGTGGTTATTGGGGCCGTAGTAATACGTAAGATCTAAGCCGCCATTAGAAAGTGATGAACTTGCAATATTTATGGTAGCTGAAGCTGTTTTATCAATATCAGTTCTACTTTCATCGGTTTCTAACATTAAATTAGCATTAGAAAAACCGTTTTTTGTAATAATGGATGCAGAAAAATATTGTTGTTTAAAATTTATCCAACTCAAATTTGCTACAGATTCAGTTTCTGTATCCGTAGATCGTTCACTTAATTCATCAAAATCGCCATTTTGTTGGTAATAGGTAATGGTTGATTTAACACGTGAAGTAGTTACATCTTTTTCGGTGGCTATTAAATCACTTTTCCAATTTAAGGTTAATCCATTTGTAAGTAAGCCATCCATTCCACTTTGCTCTAACCGGTAGTTAATGGCAAAACCGTTGGTTTTAGGTATAAAGTAATGTTGCTTAATGGTGCCTCCTTGTTCATTATTCAAAGTAAAAATTATTTGAATTGTATCATTGGCTTCTCTTTGGTCAACCGAATAATACAAGTCGTAAAGGTTTATATCTCTGCCATTTTGCTTGGCAATTAATTTTTGAGATCGGCTGTTACCATCAACTAAAATAAGAGGTTCTTGTGTATATGTTTTAAATTCTTTTAACTCTACTTCTTCAATAACACCACCTTTGGTATTAAATACAATTCTCAAATCTTCGTTTTCAACCGTTATTAGCTCTGATATGCCTTTGGCAGAAGCCGCCAACTCTCCATATTGCTGCTGATTTAATAACTGTTGAACCGAGTCTGGAAGTGCTACATGTGCCTGATTTAGCTGTGCAGGTTGTTCAGAAGCTACAATTTCGGTTGTTTGTATAGGTTGTTCAACTAATGTTGGTGGTCCGCCAAAAAAATAAAAGTAAACCATTACCATAAGGCTTATTAGCAATAAGCCAGTTGCTTGATTCTTATCCATTGTTATTTTTACTTACTGTGTTTTAGATTTTTTATACGAAATGGTAGCCTTTACAAATTGAACAAATAAAGGGTGAGGGTTTTGAACTGTACTTTTAAGTTCAGGATGGTATTGTGTGCCAACAAACCAAGGGTGATCCTCTAATTCAACTATTTCCACCAAATTTGAGTCGGGGTTAATGCCGCTAGCTTTTAAACCGGCAGCTTCCATTTCTTTTAAATAGGCATTATTAAATTCGTAACGATGCCTGTGTCGTTCATTAATTTGCTGCTTGCCATAAGCTGCAAATGCCTTTGTTCCTTTTTTAAGGTTGCAAGGATAAGCACCTAACCTCATTGTTCCACCCATTTTTGTAATCTTTTTCTGTTCTTCCATTAGGTCGATTACAGGGTGGGGCGTATTCTTATTTATTTCTGTGGATGCCGCTTTTTTATGTCCAAGTACGTTTCGTGCAAATTCAGTTACAGCACATTGCATGCCTAAACAGATGCCAAAAAATGGAATTTTATTTTCTCTCACAAAACGTATGGCTTCAATTTTACCTTCTATACCACGTTCGCCAAACCCTGGAGCAACAAGAACACCATCAAGCTCACCAAGCAATTCTTTCGTGTTTTTAGGGGTTATAATTTCAGATGAAATCCATTTGACGTGCACCTTGCACTCGTTTTCGGCACCTGCATGTATAAACGATTCTACAATAGATTTATAAGCATCTTGCAATTCTACATACTTACCTACTAATCCAATATTTACATCCTCTGTTGGGTTTTTTAATCTTCCTAAAAAGCTTTTCCATTCATCTAAATCAGGCTCAGATTTAGGCAGTTTTAATTTGGTTAATACACGCTCCGCTAACTTTTCTTTACGCATTAAAATAGGCACATCGTAAATAGTTTCAGCATCCATTGCCTCAATTACATCGTTTAGCTGTACGTTACAAAAAAGTGCTAGCTTTTTTCTAATATCTATAGGTAAATGATGTTCGGTTCTACAAACCAGAATATCTGTTTGAATACCCGCTTCTTGCAATTGCTTTACCGAGTGCTGTGTGGGCTTCGTTTTAAGCTCTTTGGCAGCTGCCAAATAAGGGATTAATGTTAAATGTATAGATACAAAATCGTGAGGAGGGAGTTCTAACTTTGCCTGCCTTACGGCCTCTATAAATGGCAAAGATTCAATATCGCCCACACAGCCACCAATTTCTGTTATAATAATGTCGTACTTTCCTGTTTTGCTTAGTTTAAAGAAGTTACGTTTCAGCTCATCCGTAATATGAGGAATTACTTGCACGGTTTTACCTAAATAATCGCCCCTTCTCTCCTTCGTAATTACGTTATTATAAACTCTGCCCGTAGTTACATTATTATCTTGCGAAGTAGGTATGTTTAAAAACCGTTCGTAATGGCCTAAATCTAAATCGGTTTCTGCACCATCATCGGTTACATAGCACTCGCCATGTTCGTAAGGGTTTAAAGTGCCCGGGTCAATGTTAATATAAGGATCAAATTTTTGAATGGTTACCGAATATCCTCTTGTTTGCAAGAGCTTTGCAAGCGAAGCCGCAATAATGCCTTTGCCTAAAGAAGACGTAACACCACCGGTTACAAATATGTATTTAGTAGATTTTTTGGAGGCCATAAGAGGAATATTGAGAGAATTAGTAATCGGTAAATAATTTGTACAAGAAAACCAAATAAAACCACGTCATTCCTGCGTAGGCAGGAATCTGTATCAATTTCGGATTCCCTGTGAAGGGATTCCTGCCTACGCAGGAATGACGACACTGATTTTTTAATCAACTTATGGAGTGCAAAGGTATATATTTAGTTGGATTTTAACTTAAGAATGTTAATTTTTACGTGTTAGAACAACCATCTGTTTATAATATGTTTACTCGAAGGTTACTTGGTGCTAAATTTTAGTATGTATTTAGTATTACGGCTTGATGAACATGTTATAAACTAACTTAACCATACATTAAATGCACCTAATGTCCTCATCCAAACTCAAGGCGTTATTTCTTCTACCTATTCTATTAATTCTATTCTCTTTTGGCGAAGGCGATAAGGAGATTCCTAAATTCCCTTTGGCAGAGAATAGTTTAACTTCAGCAGACTTTGTTATAGCCGAAGAAGGCATCGAGGCTACCATCCCTGAAAAAGAAAATACTTTTTACATTGATGGTGAGGTGGTTGATCCTACAGTTGAAGAGAGGTGTGAAGAAGATGAATTTGCTGCTACTCATACGTGTGGTGATATTTCTGGTAAAGTAAATGGTTTTTTTCCTGAATTACCTGATAAATGTGCTGAGCGGGAGTTACTTTGGGTAATGAAATACAATTTCCCAATGGAAGATGTAGGGTCAGTACCAGGTGATTATAGAATTCGTTTTTTTCCTGATTTAGGTAATAACCCAGGTTTATTTTTTGATTATAATGCCGCTTGGCATGATGGTGGACTTCTTGATCCGGGAGGATACCGGGCAATTATCAATTATACCTACCTGCCAGGTGGAGATGTTTGTACCTATAACGCTGCTGCTACATTAAGAATAGTGGGTCAGGGAAGTTGTGGTGGTTTGGGAATTACCTTTGAAGATATAGTTGTATGGGATGATATTTCAAACGCCAACATTGGAACACATGATATAAACCAAAATGCTGCTTCTGCTGGTTTTGAAGTAGGCGAGACCGTTGAAATTTGCAGAGGGGATGATTCTGCCGTTATTTTAGAAGATGCAAGTACGTTTAATTGTACCCCCCCAACCTTTGAACCCACGCCTGATAATGAAAACAGGCAATCTCGTTGGGTTCAATGGGTATATGGTACGTTTAGTGATATTACTACGGGTGCCGCAGCCAATGAACAAATAATTATAAATGGAGTTTCTTATACCAATGCCGATTTACCCATTTATGGCACTCCTACCCAGCAAGTAGGGGCTAATTTCCCAGCAGCTGGTATAGTAGCACCTAATGGGATTACCGATGATGTAAGAATGCCAGTTTCAGCCCTAGTAGGCGAAAGATTTGAAATAACCTTAAGAAGTTGGAATACGTGTAACCCTTACAGTATTAATAATAATATGTTGCCTCCACAGGCAAACCCGGATGATGTTTTTCAAATTAACCGACCAGGAGGTACAGAGCAGGCTGGGCTAAATGTAATTACAGGCGGAGGGGTTTATTATGCCAATGATGACCCGATTACCAGACTTTTTGACATAATTGTTGCTCCACAACCACCTATACCAGCTGCAGGAGACAAAGACTACTGTTATGGTACAAACTTAGCAGCAGCCGCAAACCCAGGGTTTGAAATTACACCAGGAGCTGCTTCGGTTGCTACCGAATGGTACGAAGATAATGCAGGGGTAATAGATTTTGGAAGCCTCATTGTTAATTCTAATGGCGGAAATAGCACTGAATTAGAAGCAGCTGACTATACTGGACTTGGTGGGCCTG
>CAZQWZ010000190.1:0-5220 GCA_964596935.1 uncultured Roseivirgaceae bacterium | reverse complement strand
AATCGGGTATATTTTTGGTGGCTTTAATGGCTAAGGCTTTCGATAGTGCTAAGTACCTGAGTTGATCTGCTTTTTCTTTTTCCAAAACGGCTATTTTTTCTGCCTTTCTAGCATTATCTCCTTCTGTTATTGCTATTTCTTCATTTTTTAACGCATTATCTTCTGCAATTAAGGCTCTATTTCTTGCTTTTTGTGCTGCAATTTTCTCTTCTTTTGCTTTAATTTCTGCTAACCTAGCTTCTTCGGCATTTTTATCGGCTAATTTTTGAGCCTCTTGAGCAAGCGTTGTTTGTGCCTTTGCTATACCAGTTTGCTCTTCAGCTAATAATCTATTTTCATCTGCAATTATTAAGTTGGCATCTGCTTCTTTTCTTGCCTCTTCGGCCTGCGTTTTGGCCACAAAAGCAAATAATAAGAAGAATAGAGAAATTACAGTTGCACCACCCATAATAAGGGCAGTAATTCGAGCTCTTTGTAAAGCTCTTTTTGCTTGTAGTTCTTTAATTTTCTGCTCTTCTTCAAATTCCTTTTTAGAATATTCAAGAAAAACCATCGTACGTTCATAAGCCAAATCATAACGCTGCCCCCAAACCAAGGTGGGTTTGTGTTTAAGCTGCCAGTTTAAGGCTAGCTGTAAATCTGGTGGTCGCCAAAGGCCACCTTTTCCTACTTGGTGCATGGCAGATGCTTCGGAAAGTCGTAAGTACATGCCTACCGCTTCACTTTCTTCATCAACCCAGTTTTTTAATCGTATCCAAATACGCATCAAACTTTCGTGCGAGATATCAATCATTGAATCTGCATGTAATATCTGATCGGCTGGTGGCATTAATAATGACCTGCCAGGTTCTCTAAACCGTTCAATTACACTCGAAACTTCTTCCACAGATACATCCGCAATAGAAGCAATTTCACTTAATAGGGTAGGGCGTCTAATTCCAAAACTTTCACCACGCTTTTCAGTAATGGCTTTAAATAAAATGGCGCAAGTTTCTCTTTGACCATCGTTTAGCTCATCAAAGGCTTCGTTTGCATGCATCGAAAGAGCTTCTTCCATGGTGCCGATTGCCTCGTAATGCTTTAGATCAATTTTTTCTTCATCCCCTTCTTTATTATTTTTCCAATAATCCCAAGTACGCATCAATGCGTGTTGCAAAATGGGTAGTTGGTCTGGGTTATCTCCTAAATCATTTAATAATTTTTGTACTAGCCTCGGAGCAATTTTTCCGCCTCCAACGGCTACTGGCCCTTCGATAGCTTTACGTTTTTGCTCACGTGTAAGCATTGGTATTAGGTAGTGGCTATCGTTTATTTTTCTAGTTAATTCAGCAAATTGAGCACATTCACCAATAAAATCTGACCGCATAGTAACAGCTATGTAGATGGGCTCATCTGCATAATTAATGGCTTCCATTAATAGGTTAATAAAACTCAATGTTTCATTAACGGAGTCCTTATTAAGGCTGTCATCTTTAAACCTAAAAAGCTCTTCAAATTGATCTACAAGTATCAAGTAATTTTTGCCAGTTTTTTTTCGAGTTTGCTGGATTGCTTCAACGAGCCCAAGTGAACTACTCTTCATAAGAGTAGAAATAATGGTTCGTTTTATTTTACGGTCTTCATAATTGGCGGTGTCGTAGGCAGGGTCGTGCTCTAATATGGCTTCACCTAGGTTTTCAATTGGGTTATTGCCTGGTCTTGTTACCACCACTTCCCAATTGGGGCCAGTTTCGGTAAAAAAACCGCCATATAAAATGGGCAATGCTCCACAATAAACAAATGATGATTTACCACTACCAGAAGGCCCAATTATGCCAACAAACCTATGTTGAGATAGCTTCATTAACACTTCATCGGTTTGTCCTTCTCGCCCGAAGAACAAATGACTCTCATCAATGTTAAATGGCCTTAAGCCTGGGAATGGATTTTCAATATGACTGGTTAAAGTACTCATATTGCTTTATTTAGTCCTTTAATAAATTTCAAGATTGCATCTTCAGATGATGATTTTCCATTTGACTGGATTAGTTCAACTTCATAGTATTCAAAGTTGTCTTTCGTAAGCTCAATGTCTTTACCTGCAATAATGGCTTTGCCAACAATGGGTTTAATCCTGCCCAATCCTGGTGCTTTTAGCAAGTCTAATAATTTCATTCGTACCCAATTCGTATTCACTTTTTCTTGAAAAACAATGGCAAGGTCTAATTGCTTTAGTTTTTCGAGGTGGCTTTTTCTTATTTCTAACAGGTTTTTATCAAAATCTGGTTCAATAACATTTAAGCCAGCTTTAACCAATAGTTTTATGATTGATGAAATAGATGCTTTATCTATTTTGTCGTAGATAAAATAAACATTCAACTTTTTCTTATCCACATGAAAAGTTTCCTCTTCGTGCACGCCAAAAGATTCGTTAGAGAAGATTTCTTCTCTCATTATATTTTTAAAATCTTCTAAAGGTGTTTGAAGAACTTCTGCTCCTTCTAAGGCGGTTACATCTCTTTGTAAATTTTCTAAAAATACTTTTTGCTTATCGCTAGATTTTGTTTGATCAGGCTTAATCCATATTAACCGTTGAAGTTTTTTGCCCTTCTCATTTTCTATTTGCGAAGCTAGTTTGTTTTGCAAATCAACAACCGATCTATTGCTTCCTTCAGGAATGTCTCCATAAGAGCTTCCTAATAAATGGATTCCGAAAACACATTTTTGAAGATCTTCGTTTATGTCTTTGGTTAAATCATTAAGTTTTAATGGCAAGTTATGATCGGGCAATACTTTAAAACCGTGTCGTTGTAATTCCCTTCTAATAATATTGCGCTGAACCGTTAAATCATTCCCTGTTGTAGCCAAGTATATAGATTTTCTCTCGTATAGAGGCTTAATGTTTTTATCTTTATTTTTTTCTTTAAAAATTAATTCATTTATATCAAAAGCTAAATCAACTAATTTCATCCAATAAATACTTTCAGCATTTTCGCCAAAAAAATCATAAAATGCTGATTGGTTCGATTCAGTATTTTCCGTATCGTACAAATCGTATGAAATAAGGTGACTAAGTCGTGAAGGCATACTTTCATAAGAAACATGCTCTTTCATTACTCTAAAAATAGCAGCTTTTGGTTTTTTAGAGTTATAAAATTCTTCAACAGCATCAAGACAAGGGCCACTTTTTACCATTTCGTTTGAAACTATGCTAACTAGCACTCCTGTATTTTTTAACTCTGTTTTAGTTAATGAATCGGTATCGGCTTTTAAAACAATAGTTGGGTTTGTGCCCAAAACCTGACTTAAAATGGTTTGTAAAAATTTCTCAAAACTACTTACCCAACCAGCGTTTACTCCTTTTGGTTTATTATCAGCTTCGCTATAATTTATTAAAATATCTATTTCCATGTAATTAATTAGGTTTTTGAATATTGATAAAAGTGGTTTTGTAAATTTTTGCTTGCGGTGTTAATTAGTTTATCTGAAAGCTCTTTATAATTTGTTAAAACATCAAATACATCGTTTAAGCTTATCTTAAATAGCTTGGTGTCTCCATTAGAAACAATTTTTTTCAATCTCATTTTTTCATCGGTAAACATATTGCCAACCAATTCATGAATTTCGAATAAAGATTCGTTTCCACTTTCGGTAATTACTGTTGGTTTATCTGCTAATACATAATATGCATATTGCTCATCTGTAATAATTAATTCCTCCCCACTAGTTAGTTCTAAAAGCTCTGCTTTATCAATAATTTGAGAGGTAAGTAAGCCAGGAAGTGTTTTAAAAATTTCGCCCTCAGTAAAAAATTGGCATATATCAAATTTTACAGGTTGTTTGTTCTTTAGCCTTTCTAGTATGGCTTTAAAATGAGAATTTTGCAAAACCAGCCTATCTACTATGCTATCAAAACTTGTTTTGTCTTCTTCAATTAGTATTGAAGCCGCTAACTCTGATAAAAGGTTATCAGGGTTAAACATTTGAGCTACAATGCTTTTGGTTACTTCTTCTTGTTTATTATACTTTAAAGCATATAAAGTACAAGCCTTGGTCCACCTATTGGTGTTGTTATAATCTCTATTTAGTAAAAAATTATAAGTAGTGGCCTCTTCGTATGTTTGGCGTGGGTAAAAAAGTTGAAGTTTGGTTAGCTTTTCTTTTGTGCCGATATCATCTAAAATAGGAAATAGCTTAGGTTTTAAATCTGGTGCTATAAAAATATCGAGTAATTCTAATGCAAATGTGTTTCCTTCGGTTGTGCCTTCTTCAATATTTTGCTTAACCAACTCAATAGATTCGCTATCGTAGAGCATTCCGAGTATAATGTATAACATACTAAAATTGCTTTCTATTTCGTTGTTTAATGCTTTTTTAAGAGGTGCATTATAGTCTTCGTTGGATAGCTCATCTATTGCTGCAAGGTTCCAAATTGCTTTTCCAATTTCATCGGAAAGAAGATCGTTTAATTGCCCACTTTCACTTTCACTTGCTCTAAAACCATTTTGTTTAAATGCTAATAAAACTTGCCGAACTATTTTTCTATCTGCGAAATCAATCTTTTTCCAAAGTATGTTCTTTGATTCAGGTAGATCAATCTGGCTAATAATGCTAATAATTTTTAGCATTACCGATTGAGTTTGCCCTGATCGGTGAAATGCATTTTCTAAACTTTGAAGTACACTTTCTCCCGAAGCAATTAAAGCTGAGGAGGCATCAAACGTAAATGTTTTATTTGAGAGCAGTTCTATTAATAGAGGCCATGTTTCTTTTCTTTTAACTTTACGAGCAGTAATAATGGCTTGTTTTTTTACAGCACTATTTTGATCTCTTAGTAATTCTAAAAGCACAAAAATCGACTTATCTGATACTAAGCTCCTAAGTAGTTTGGTTGCAAGAAGTCGATCTTCTTTTTGGTGAGATTTTGATAGTGTATATAGCCTATCTGGAGATATAGAAATAACGTCACCAGTTTCTGCTTCATTAGCTGCTTTGCTGGCTAAATCTTTAAGTTCTTGGTTAAGTTGGCTACTTGTAGGTTTAGAATCAAACTCTAACTCCATCTCTTTTATCTTCTTATCTAGGTAATCGTGTAAGTTGCCTTCAACATTATCTACCATATTTAAGGCAGTTTCTTCAAACTTGCCAGGCTTGGTTCGTTCCAAAAATTTTAAGTCGTTGATTAGCTGCTCTTCTGGTATTTTATTTTTTGATTCGGTTTCTTCAGTATTAGATATGTTT
>CAZQWZ010000189.1:0-5261 GCA_964596935.1 uncultured Roseivirgaceae bacterium | reverse complement strand
TAATAACTATTTTAATTATGCTAATGTTTTGGGGGTTTATATGGGGGGTTCCTGGCATGATACTATCCATACCCATAACCGTTTTTATGAAAATTATTTTAGAACAATTTCCAAAAACTAAGGTGTTGGCAGGCTTAATGTCGGGGGCTGAGTTAATTAATGTGCAAAAAAGATATTAATTATTGTACTATTAACCGTTATTAAATTAGTGCCTGTACGAGAGCTGTCAATTTTTATGATTTAAAAAAAATTTGAAGAAATTTCGCCTTTCTTACCCTTTGTTGGTGTTTTCACCAACAAAGCCATTACCAATCAATACGTTGCAACCCTTGCTGTTCCAAATAAGCATTGCATTTACTAAAATGCTTATTACCCGAAAAACCTCTATATACCGCAAATGGTGATGGATGTGCAGACTCTAACACAAAGTGTTTATTCCGATCTATTATTGCTCCTTTCTTTTGTGCATAAGCACCCCATAATAAAAACACAAGATTTTGTTTTTTCTCATTTAGCTGTTTAATAACAGCATCAGTAAATAACTCCCACCCTTTATTTTGGTGCGAACCTGGAGTAGAAGCCTGCACCGTTAATGTTGCATTTAACAATAAGATTCCTTGGTTTGCCCATCGCTCTAAATTCCCCGATTCAGGAATATTTTTACCCATATCGTCCAAAATCTCTTTAAATATATTTACCAAAGATGGAGGTTTACGTACACCATCAGCCACTGAAAAACATAGTCCGTTGGCTTGCCCTTCTCCATGGTATGGGTCTTGGCCAAGAATAACAACCTTCGTGTTTTCAAATGAACAATGATCAAATGCGCTAAACATTTGTTTGCTAGGAGGATAAATTTTATGAATTAAATACTCTGATTTTACAAAATCAATCAGCTCAATAAAATAAGGCTTTTCAAACTCCTCTGATAACTGCTGCTTCCACGATTTTTCAATTTTTATATCCATAAGAAAATAAACTAACAGTCATTAATTTTCGTTTAATATTACGAACTAATGATTTAATAATATTCGTTAACTTTGTTCAGAGGTACAAATAATTATTTTAAATACCAGAAATTAGTAGATTCTATGGAATTATTGTGAGGATGTTCTTCAACGATCATAGTCCACCGCATTTTCATATTGAATATCAAGGTTATGAAGCAGTAATTAGCATAATGGAAGGAACAGTAAATGAAAATATGCCTAGACGAGCCCTTAAGCTCGTTTTTGAATGGCTAGATTTACATAAAGATGAATTGGTGAAAAATTGAGAGCTTGCTCAAAATGGAAAACCATTGAATAAAATAGAACCATTAAAATGAAACCATGTTATTAAAAGTTACAAATGCAGTTTATCTAAGGGACTACAGAATTAAGCTAACCTTTAATGATGGTTTTAAAGGTGTTGCTGACTTAGAAAGCAGCATTAAGGGCCAAGTTTTTGAACCATTAAAAAATAAGGCCTATTTTAAAAAAATTACCCAAAACAGATGGACAATTGAGTGGGATTGCGAAGCAGATTTTGCCCCTGAATACCTACGTGAAATTGCCAAGGAAAATAAAGCTGAAATATTAATAACTGAGTAAAATACTAACTTTGATTAATGGTAACTGAAGTAACAAATGGCGTAAAAGTAACTGTAGAAGTACAGTACCAACCGGACTATTCTAGCCCGAACCAGCACCATTATGTGTTTACCTACCAAGTAACTATAGAAAACAATAGCAGTAAAACACTTCAGCTGAAAAGAAGAAAGTGGATTATTAATGATGCCGGTTATCCAATAAGAACAGTAGAAGGGGAAGGCGTGGTTGGCAGGCTTCCCATACTTGAACCAGGTCAAAAACATCAATATATTTCTGGATGCAACCTACGATCAGGAATAGGGAAAATGCATGGGAGTTACGAAATGGAAAAGTTAATGGATGGGCAAACAGTTAACATTCAAATCCCGGAGTTTAAAATGATTGTTCCTTTTAAACTTAATTAGTTGCGGCATCAAACGCTTTCTTATATAAATCATTGGCTAAACGAAGTAAATTCTCATTCACTTCAAGCTCCATTTATCTATAATTTATATACTAAGTATATCCGAAAGGATTATAATAAAGACCAATTTGAACAAATAGAAAAAACTAGAGCTAAACTTATCAGTTCTGATTTAAAGGTTACTCCTTCAAACTTTGGAGCACAATCAACAGTGCATGCACAAAACACCAAAGTTAAGGTAAGCGATATAGCAAAAAAGGGACTAACCTCACCTAAAGTAAGTCGATTATTAGCACGGCTAGTAGATTATAATAACTCTAAAGTGATTGTAGAACTGGGCACTTCCTTTGGGCTAAACACTTTATACCTAGCCCAAAAAGAAGGTAGTAAAGTAATATCGTTTGAGGGATCGCAAAATATTGCAGATGTTGCATTAACCAATTTTGAGTATTTCAATAAAAGTAATATTGAATTAATTACTAGCAACATTGATTCCTCTTTACCCAAATTTACAAATTCACGAATTTCGATTGATTTCGCTTACCTAGATGCAAATCATAGATACCAGCCGACACTTAACTATTTTAATGAAATAATTAAGCGTATGCACGATGATTCAATATTGATTTTAGATGATATCTATTGGTCGGAAGAAATGACCCAAGCTTGGAATAAAATAAAGAGCCACCCGCAAGTAACGCAGTCCATTGATTTATTTGATGTCGGTATTGTGTTTTTTAAGCCAAATTTAGTAAAGACAAATTATCGATTGATGTTTTAAGAAGAATACCAAAATCAACGTCATTCCTGCGAAGGCAGGAATCTGTCAATAACAAAAGGATTCCTGCCTTCGCAGGAATGACGGGATAAGTTACTTCTTTACCAAATTCATAAACAATTCATTCCCTTTCCTAGGTTCTATAGAATTATGGGCCGTTTCAAATACATCGAACCTAAAATAAGGGTCAAAAATGGGTTTGTATAATTCTAAATTTCCACCAAAAGGAGGATGATCTTCAAACAAATTGATATTAAAAAGTAAACCTACAAGCTTCCCTCCTTGCACTAATAATTCGTGCATTTTAGTAGCATAGTTGTTTCTTAAATTTGGATTTAGTGCACTAAAAAACGTTTGTTCTATAATTAAATCATAGTTTCCTGCAAAGTCGAAAAAATCACTTTGAATCAACTTATCAATTGGAAAAGATGGACACCGATCTTTCAAGTTTTTAAGAGGGATGTCAGATAGATCAACTACCGTTACATCAAACCCATTTAAATGCAAGTATTCGGCTTCATAACCATTGCCGCAACCAGGTATTAATATTCTAAGTGACTTATCAGTTAGCTGATCAAAATAAATCTTTAGTGGAGTCGTTATACTTCCTGTATCCCAGCCAATATTTGAAGATTCATATTTAGAAGTCCAGAAATCTCTATTTAAATCGATCATATAGTTAGGTTGTTTAAGTACAAAGAAAAGCTAATTTTGCACTATGTCTGAATTACCAAAAGAAATTAAACAAGAACAACCTAAATCTGGTTCTACAAAACCTATTTATTTAATTATTCTTGTCGTATTAATTGTGCTGCTTGTTGTTAAAGTAATTCTAGATCAAAAAGAAAAAGCAGAGTTAACAGAGCATTATCAAACGGAATTTAAAATATCTCAAGATAAATTAGATAAAATAAGTTTAGAGCTTACGCAAAAAATTCATGACATTGATTCTCTAGGTGGAGACATAACCGAGTTGCTTGCAACCCAAGAAGAAATCGAGCATGAAAAAGCTCAATTACAACAAACTAGAAAAGCAAATAGGCAGCTAATAAGTAGGTTAAGACGAAAAACGGATGGATATACTGAACTATTAAAGGAGAAGGATAAAGAAATAAATCGACTTAATAAGATTGCAGAGCAGCTAATGGCTGAAAACAAAGACTTAAAAGTTGAAAAAAATGAGCTTAACAAATCCATTGTTTCTTTAAATGAAAACAAAAAACAGTTGGAAAACAAAGTGGCTGTTGCTTCAAGGCTTCGAGTAGAGGGTATCCATATTTATGCCGTGGCAAAAAACGGGAAAGAACGTGAATCTATTTTTAAAAACAGGCAGTTAACTCAATTAAAAGTGGTTTTTAATATTGCCAAAAACGATGTAGCTCCATTAGAGGGGAAAGAAATTATTATACGAATAATTGATGGCAACGGACAAGTAGTTTTTGATATTAATAAAGGCTCTGGCTCTTTTATGCTCGATGGGAAAGAAACATTTTTTACCGCCTCTAAAGAAGTATTATTCGATAATAGCAATCAGCAGCTTTCTTTCTTATACAATAAAGGAAGTGATTACGACCCAGGAGTGTACAAAATGGAAATTTTTACCGATGGGTATTTAATGGGCGCAAAAACTTTTACAGTAAAATAATTATACTTTTATAAAATACATTCAAATGAAAAATCTAATAACTCTTATCTTTATTTTAGCTTCGGTTAGTTTGGTTGCCCAAACATTATCGCAAAAAGACCAAATAGCCTCTGCTGTTTTGGCTGCTACGGAGGCGCAACGTGCAAACGCTACTGTATTAGGCTATACATCTGGCAAATTAGTGGTACTTAAAAAAGGCAGTAACGAATTAATTTGCCTAGCAGACGAC
Organism: uncultured Roseivirgaceae bacterium; assembly: GCA_964596935.1. GTDB lineage: Bacteria > Bacteroidota > Bacteroidia > Cytophagales > Cyclobacteriaceae > JAKISE01. The sequence goes on along the minus strand of CAZQWZ010000189.1, from coordinate 614 downwards.
CCCGCTAAAGAAGGGTTTAGTGTTGCTTGTTACCACAAAAACCTTGACCCAATGATGGCACGAGGTAGAGCATTAAGAGCCGAAGGTAAAAATAGAGGAGAAGTAGATAAAATTAGAGAAGAGGAAGCGGCTTCTGGAAAACTAAAACTTCCGTCATCTGCCTCTACCCTACATATATTATCGGGGCTATCTGCCTCTTATAATGCAGAAAAAAATGAAATTATAGATGCCAAATTGCGTTATGTTGTCTATATTCCGTATGCAACCCAAGCCACTACTGGCTTACCGTTAGCTCCCGAAATGGTTGGCGGCCCATGGTTAATGTTCCCTGGCAGCTATAGGGCGCATATAATGGTTAGCCCTGTTAATTAGCAAATCATTTCGTCATTCCTGCGCACGCGTGTCGCTGAAGCTTTAGCGTAAGCACAGGCAGGAATCTGTAATTATTATCCACTCATTTTTAACAAAATGGGAATTACCCGTTGGTAAACGGGTGAGATTACTGGGTCTTACGCCCAGCAATGACGAAACTGATTGAGGTGAACAAATACACCTACCCCATTACAGCTAATTGCTCCTCCAACGCCTTAACTTTTGCCTCTGCATCTGCTAGT
>CAZQWZ010000188.1:0-5275 GCA_964596935.1 uncultured Roseivirgaceae bacterium | reverse complement strand
CATATTTTTGGAATTTCTATTAATAGATTTTCGACAATAGAGCGAATGAATAAAGCTAAAAATTTGTTAAAAAACCCACAATTAGCAATCTATCAAATAGCAGATGAAATAGGCTACAAAAATGCCACCCATTTTACCACGGCATTTAAAAGGTTTTTTGGAAGTAACCCCCAATACTTTCGAACTCATTTTTAAAGCTAGTAATACTATTTGATTTAAAAGATAGAATCACTATTTTTGCAACGTAAAATTTAAGAAACCAAAAGAGGGGACAACAAGTCCCCTCTTTTATTATCTTATAAAATGGATTTAAAACAACATATAGTCGAACTTGCCCAAGGTTTTTTACCAGATGACTCCTATTATTTGGTAGAGGTTATTGTTAAGGGCTTGGATGCTCGCCAAAAAGTGTTGGTTTTAATAGATGGTGATAACGGAGTAAATATAGATGTATGTGCTAGTATCAGCCGCCAAATAGGCCATAACCTTGAAGAAAATGAGACTATTGATAAAGCATACACGCTTGAGGTTTCTTCTCCAGGAATTGATCACCCATTATTATTTACAAGGCAATACCAAAGCCGTGTTGGTAAACGATTAAAAATTACTTTAAAATCTGGGGATGAGGTTATTGGTAAACTTTTAAAATCAACCGAAGAAATATTGACTATTTCGAAAGAGACAAAAAAAGGCAAAAAGATCGAAACCGAAGATATAGAATTAACATATAACGAAATAGAAAAATCATTTGTACTGATTTCTTTTAAATAATTTAAGAAAATGGACAGTTTAAACCTTATAGAATCATTTGCAGATTTTGCAATGCAGAAAAATATCGATAGACCTACAATGATTAGGATTTTAGAAGATGTTTTTAAAACAATGATTCGTAAAAAATATGAATTTGATGACAACTTTGATGTTATTATAAATGCTGATAAAGGTGATCTTGAAATTTGGAGATTTAGAGAGATTGTTGATGATGACTCTGAAGATATCTGGGATCACGATAAAATTTGCTTAACAGATGCTCGTAAAATTGAATCTGATTTTGAAATAGGTGAAGAAGTTGCAGAAGAAATTAAGTTAATTGATTTTGGAAGAAGAGCAGTAACAACTGCACGTCAAACGCTAATTCAGCGCGTTAAAGATCTTGAAAAAGACATTATTTTCGAAAAATACAAAGACCTTGCTGGTGAAATAATTTCTGCCGAAGTATATCAAACACTTTCGCGTGAAGTGCTTTTGCTAGATAACGATGGTAACGAACTATCAATCAGTAAAAAAGATCAAATTTCTAAAGATCGTTTTCGTAAAGGAGAAACTGTTAGAGCAGTGGTTGAAGGTGTTGAAATGGTGAATGGTAACCCTAAGGTTAAACTTTCAAGAACGGCACCAATATTCCTAGAAAGATTATTCGAGAATGAAGTGCCAGAAGTTTACGATGGTTTAATCACAATTAAAAAAGTGGTTCGCCAACCAGGTGAACGAGCTAAAGTAGCGGTAGAGTCTTATGATGACAGAATCGATCCTGTAGGAGCTTGTGTGGGAATGAAAGGTTCTAGAATTCACAGTATCGTTCGCGAGCTTCAAAATGAAAACATCGATGTTATCAATTTTACTGATAACATGGAATTATACATAGCTCGTGCTTTAAGCCCTGCTAAAATTGGTTCGATAAAAATTGCCGAGGAAGGCGGTAGAGTTTCTGTTTTTCTTAAACCAGACCAAGTTTCATTGGCCATTGGTAAAGGCGGTCAAAACATTAAATTGGCGAGCCAGTTAATTGGTTTAGAGATTGATGTGTTTAGAGAATCGGGCGAGTTTGATGATGAAGATGTTGATTTGGATGAATTTGGTGATGAAATTGATAGCTGGATTATAGATGAATTGAAAAGAGTTGGGTTAGATACTGCTAAAAGTGTTTTAACTCTTACTCCAGAAGAAATCACTAAAAGATCCGACCTGGAAATTGAAACCATTCAGGAAATCTTTAAGATACTAGGTCAAGAGTTTGAATAAGACCATTTTTAAAAAGCGTAAATAACAAGATATTTGGGTATGTCTGAACAAAATACAAAAAGGCTAAGTCAGGTTGCAAGGAAGTTAAACGTTGGTAGAGATACCATTGTAGAATTTCTTGTAAGTAAAGGTATTGAGGTTGATCGTAACCCTAATGCTAAAATTACGGCCGAAAATTATAATTTACTTGCCAAAGAATTTGCTGCATCCTTGCATGATAAAGAAGAAGCAGAGTCTATCGTTATTGGTGTTCAACATCAAGATAATCTGGTGATAAGCCCTGGTGATAAAAAGCCTTCATCAAATAAGCATGAAGAAGAGGATAAAATTCTGATTAAGAATTTATCTGCTACTAAAATTCAGCCTACTGTTGAAGAGCCCAAAGAAGAGACTGTTGAAAAACAACCTGAGCCACCTAAAGAAGAACCCAAAGCAAGTGATGCTCCTAAGCTTAAAGGGTTAAAGGTTCTTGATAAAATAGACCTAGCACCTAAAAAGAAAGCGGTAGTTGAAGCTCCTAAAGAAGAGCCAAAAGCAGCTGAAGTTAAGGAGAAAGTTGCAGATCCGGTAGAGGAAAAGAAGGCGGTAGAAGAGGCACCGAAAAAAGAAACTCCTCAAGAGGAAGGCTCCAAAGAAGCTACTCCAAAGGAAGAGCCTTCTAAAGAAGAAGCTTCTGCTAAGGAAGAGAAGCCGGCTGAAAAAAGTAATGTTATTAAAGCCACGGCCGAAAAAGTACGAGGCTTAAATGTATTAGGAAAAATAGAATTACCTAAAGAGCCCGTTAAAAAGAAACATAAGCCTGTTGCATCTTCGGATACAAGCAAGAAAAAACGACCAAGAAAACGAATTGGTGGCGGCCCAACACAAGGGGCTCGTCCTGGAGCTCGCCCAGGTGGCGGTGGTGGTGGTGGTCGTGACTTTAAAAAGTTTGATCGAGGAGCAAAAGGAAGACCCAAAAGAGTTGTTAAAGTAGAACCTACCGATAAGGAAATTCAAGAACAAATTAAGGCTACGCTTGCTCGCTTAAGTGGAGGAGGTAAAAGAGGAGGTAAAAAAGGTGCAGGAGCCAAATACAGAAAAGAGAAAAGAGACGCTGCCCAAGATGCGAAGGAAGAGCAGATGATGAAAGATTACGAATCTGCACAAACGCTAAAATTAACTGAATTTATATCAGCAAGTGATTTGGCGTCATTAATGGGGGTATCTGTTAATGATGTAATTTCTACTTCTATGGGTCTTGGAATGTTTGTTTCCATTAACCAACGATTAGATGCAGAAGCAATTACCGTAATTGCCGATGAATTTAATTTTGAAGTGGAGTTTTCTACTGCAGAAGATGAAGTTACCGTTGAAGTTTATGAAGATGCAGAAGATGAATTAATTGATAGAGCCCCTATTGTTACCATTATGGGTCACGTTGATCACGGTAAAACTTCGTTGCTTGATTATATTAGAAAATCATCTGTTACAGAAGGCGAAGCAGGTGGAATTACGCAGCATATTGGTGCGTATGATGTAGTAACAGAATCAGGTCATAAAATAGCATTTCTTGATACTCCAGGTCACGAGGCCTTTACGGCAATGCGTGCACGTGGTACTAAAATTACCGATGTAGTTATTATAGTAATTGCTGCTGATGATAGCGTAATGCCTCAAACTAAAGAAGCAATTAACCATGCACAAGTTGCAGGAGTTCCCATAATTTTTGCTTTCAACAAAATGGATAGGCCAAATGCCAATGCCGATAAGGTGAGAGAAGAACTTTCGCAAATGAAAATAATGGTTGAGAGCTGGGGTGGTAAATACCAAGAACAAGAAATATCAGCTAAAACAGGTGCAGGTATAGATGACCTGCTCGAAAAAGTATTATTAGAAGCTGAGCTCCTTGAGTTAAAAGCTAATCCTAATAAAAATGCCGTTGGATCTGTAATTGAAGCAGCATTAGATAAAGGTAGAGGTTATATAACCACTATAATGGTGCAAGAAGGAACCCTAAAAGTAGGTGATGTTCTTTTGGCTGGATCTCATTTTGGTAAAGTAAAAGCAATGTTTGATCACACTGGAGCAAAATTGAAAGAAGCAGGGCCTGCAACGCCTGTTCAAATGCTTGGTTTGGGTGGTGCACCTCAAGCAGGAGATGTTTTTAACGTAATGGATTCGGATAGAGAAGCGCGTGAAATTGCTACCAAAAGAGAGCAAATTTTACGTGAGCAAAGTGTTCGTACTAAAAAACATATTACGCTGGATGAAATCGGAAGGCGTTTGGCAATTGGTAGCTTTAAAGAACTTAACATTATTATTAAAGGTGATGTGGATGGTTCAATTGAAGCACTTTCAGATTCGTTACAAAAATTGAGCACCGAAGAAGTTCAAGTTAATATTATACATAAAGCTGTAGGTCAGATTTCAGAATCTGATGTATTGTTAGCAACGGCATCTGATGCCATTATTATTGGTTTCCAAGTAAGGCCTTCGCCTGCGGCTAAAAAAATAGCCGATACCGAAGCTGTAGAAATTAGATTATACTCTATTATTTACGATGCTATCAACGATATTAAAGATGCCATGGAAGGCATGCTTGACCCAGATACAGAAGAGATTATTGTGGGTAATGTAGAAATTCGCGAAGTATTTAAAATTACGAAAGTAGGTACAGTTGCGGGTTGTATGGTTAAAGATGGTTACATAAAACGAACCAACCCTATTCGATTAATACGCGATGGTATTGTGGTGTACGAAGGAGAAATGGGACAATTAAAACGTTTTAAAGACGATGTTCAAGAAGTGAAAAAAGGATTTGAATGTGGTTTAAGCATTAAAAACTTTAATGATATTCAAGTGGATGATGTGGTAGAATCGTACGAAACTCGTGAAGTAAAACGTAAGCTCTAACTTTACGTCATTGCGAATCCACTGTTTTATGGATGAAGCAATCTTCCTGCCGTTTCAGCACCTACATTAAAAAAGCAAAAAAGCTTGAGAATAATCCTCAAGCTTTTTTGCTTTACAGTATTTATGTTTTTCTTCCTGTTATTAGTAATCAATCTAAATAGCGGCATTTCTATGCTTATTTCAAATAATATTTTGCATTTATAAAAGAATCTAAAATATTATACTTGTATATATGAACATATCATCATACATTCATTATTATTTCCAAATAGAAATTAAAATCTTAACTATAATTTAACCTTATTTTATGAAATACGGCTTTGTATTAGACAACCGAAAATGCATTGGTTGCCATGCCTGT
>CAZQWZ010000187.1:0-5296 GCA_964596935.1 uncultured Roseivirgaceae bacterium | reverse complement strand
ATTCTTCTGGGATAAAGATGTCTTTTGCTTCTACATCTCTAATTAAAAACTCTCCCCCTTTTAATGTTGTTTTTTCCATTGTTTTTTTAAGATTTTAGATTGTTAGACATAAGACATAAGACTATAAGTCTTGTGTCTAATATCTACTAATCTTGTGTCTAATTTAATAATTCATAAATACCAGCTACGCCTTGGCCGCCACCTACGCAGGCTGTTACCATTCCATATTTCTGGTCTCTTCTTCTCATTTCGTTAAATAACTGAACCGATAGTTTAGCTCCTGAGCAACCTAGTGGATGCCCCAATGCGATGGCACCCCCATTTACATTTAGCTTTTCGGTATCTAAATCAAGCTTTTTAATTACCGCCAATGATTGGGCAGCAAATGCTTCGTTCAATTCTATTTGATCAATATCTTGTAATTTCAATCCTGCTAATTTCAATGCCTTTGGCACTGCGGCTACTGGCCCGATTCCCATTATTCTTGGGTCAACTCCTGCTGCGGCATACGATACCATGCGTGCAATTGGCTCAAGATTTAGTTCTTTCACTAAACGCTCGCTCATTACCATTACAAAGGATGCCCCATCAGATGTTTGCGAAGAGTTACCTGCGGTAACTGTTCCGCCTGCAGTAAATGCAGGTCTCAACTTAGCCAATGCTTCTTTGGTAGTACTGGCTCTTGGCCCTTCATCGGTATCAACCACAAATGAGCGAGTTGCTTTTTTACCCTCTTCATCAATGTAAGTTTCATTAACCGTTACAGGAACAATTTCATCTTTAAACTTACCTTCCTTAACAGCTTTTAGCGCTTTCATATGTGAGTTGTATGAAAACTCATCCATATCCTCACGAGATACATCATAGTCTTTCGCAACCTCCTCGGCTGTTTGGCCCATACTGGTATAGTATGTTGGGTGATTTTTGGCTACTTCATAATTCAAAGCAGTTTTATATCCCATTACTGGCACCATCGACATAGACTCGGTGCCTCCTGCAATGATGCAATCTGCCATGCCTGCATGAATCCTTGCTGAGGCAATACTAATTGCCTCCAAACCAGAACCACAATAGCGGTTAATTACCATGCCTGGCACTTCTTGGGGTAATGCCATCAAGGCAATCATTCGACCCATTTGCATGCCTTGTTCTGCTTCTTGAACCGCGTTGCCCACAATAAGGTCATCAATCCTTACAGGATCAAGACTTGGAATGGAAGCTGTAAGATGCTTTATTACTTCAACAGCAAGGTCATCTGGTCGAGTAAATCGAAACCCGCCTCTTTTGGCTTTGCCAACTGCTGTTCTATATCCTGCTACTATATATGCGTTCATTTTATTTAGATTTTAGATGTTAGACTATTAGATGCTAGACATTAGATTATTAGAAACTAGATTTTAGTTTAGATTGAAATCCTGTAATCATTTTTTGAACTTCTTCAATAGACCCATTTAATGATTGAAAATTTTCATCAGTTATAAATTTCAATCTGTTGCTTATTATAACTTGTGTTTGTAATTCGAAACTAGACCCTTTAGCAATTCCTAAAAACTGGTTAAACTCTTTATCAGAATTTCTACCTGCCCCCTCTGCAATATTTGAGGGAATCGAAACAGCACTTCTTCTTATCTGAGATATTAAATTGAACCTTTCATCCTTTGGAAAACTGCTTGTCTCTTTATACATATCAACAGCAATATCAAGTGATTTATTCCAAATTTTTAGTTCTTTAAAGTTGTGCATAGTATTTAGATTTTAGATGATTAGACGCAAGATGTCAGACTTTTAGTTTTAATCTTGTGTCTTAAGTCTAGCAATCTTATGTCTCTTTTTAAAATTAATTTCTAAGTGGTTTACCACTGGTTAATATCGATTGTATTCTTTCCAGCGTTTTAGGTTCTGCACAAAGTGATAAGAATGCTTCTCTTTCTAAATCGAGCAGATATTGCTCGCTTACTTCTTGTGGGTATGATAAATCACCCCCACACATTATCCAAGCAATTTTATTGGCGATTTTTAAATCGTGATCTGAAATATACTTCCCCATTTTCATACCATAAACACCTGCGGCTACCAAAGCTAAGCCTGTTTTACCTTGCACTTTAATATGCTTATCCTGAATTGGTTGTGTATAACCATCCGCTGCTAATTCTAATACTGCTGCTTTTGCATCTGCAATTTGGCGGTGCTTATTAATCGAAACAGAATCGCCTCTTTGCAAAATATTCATATCAAATGCTTCGTAGGCAGATGTTGCTACTTTAGCCGTGGCAATGTTCATAAAAGCGTTTTGCATATCATTAAGCTCCACATCACCTGTTGCAAATCCATCAGCTACTCGTTTAGCAAACTCTTTAGTTCCGCCACCAGCAGGAATAAGGCCTACACCTACTTCAACTAAACCTATGTAGGTTTCTGCAGCAGCTTGTACTTTGTCAGCGTGAAGTGTTATCTCGCAACCACCGCCCAATGTTAACCCGTGAGGAGCAACTACTACAGGAATAGAGGAGTAACGAACTCTCATCATTGTATCTTGAAAATGCTTAATCATAAAATTAAGCTCATCGTATTCTTGCTCAATGGCATGCATAAATACCATTCCAAGATTGGCTCCTGCCGAGAACTGAGCCCCTTGGTTTCCAATCACAAGTCCGGTATAACTTTCTTCTGCCAATGTGATGGCTTTGTTAATTCCTTCAACCACTTCACCACCCAAGGTGTTCATTTTGGTATGGAATTCTAATCCTAAAACGCCATCTCCTAAATCGAAGATTGTTGAACCTGAATTACCCCAAACCACATTGCTTTTGCGCAAATTGTCAAGTACTAACATATCCTCGGTACCTGCAATGTTTTTGTAGGATTTAGTAGGAATATCATAATAGGTGCGCTGGCCATCTTTTACTTTGTAGAATGATTCAGCGCCAGAATCTAGCATATCATAAATCCATTGGTTGGGCTTATAACCGGCCTCTTCCATTTTGGCAACGGTTTTTTTAACACCAACAGCATCCCAGTATTGGAATGGCCCTATTGCCCAACCAAAACCAGCAGAAACAGCATCATCAATTTTATACAATTCATCCGCTATTTCAGGGATACGGTTTGATACATATTGGAATAACCCAAAGAATGAATCTCTATAAAATTCACCCGCTTTATCCTTACCTGAGAATAACATTTTAAAACGTTCTTCTAGGTTATCTATAGGTTTGGTTAATTCAAGCGTAGCAAATTTTATCTTTTGCTTTGGCTTGTATTCCATGGTTTCAAGATCCAAAGTCAAGATAACTGTCTTACCTTTTTCATCTTTGGTTTTCTTATAAAAACCTTGCTTAGTTTTATCGCCTAGCCATTGCTTTGCTTCAAGCTTAGAAATTATTTCAGGCAACTTAAATAGTTCACGAGCTTCGTCATCAACCAAGCCTTCGTAAAGATTGTTCGAAACTTTAATAAGTGTATCCAACCCAACTACATCGGAAGTACGGAACGTAGCAGACTTAGGACGACCCAAAACAGGCCCCGTTAATTTATCCACTTCATCCACATTCATACCCAACTTCTTCATGGTATCCACCACTTTCATAATGCTGAAAATACCAACACGGTTGGCAATAAAGGCAGGTGTATCTTTACAAAGAACAGTTTTCTTACCTAAAAATTTATCTCCATAGTTCATCAAGAAATCGATCATTTCAGAGTCAGAACTTGGGGTAGGAATTATTTCTAATAACTCTAAATAACGAGGAGGATTAAAGAAGTGTGTTCCACTAAAATATTTCTTAAAATCATCGCTTCGGCCATCTAACATTAAATGGATTGGAATACCCGAAGTGTTAGAAGAAATGAGTGTACCTGGTGTACGATACTTTTCTACTTGCTCAAAAACTATTTTCTTGATGTCTAAGTTTTCAACCACTACTTCAATTACCCAATCGCAATCAGCGATATCCTTCATATTATCATCGAAATTGCCAAGCGTAACTCGCTTAGCAAAATCCTTGGTATATAAGGCTGCGGGTTTAGATTTTATGGTTGAATTCCACGCATCGTTTACAATTCGGTTTCTAACCGCAGTACTTTCAAGGGTTAAGCCTTTGGCTTTTTCTTGATCCGATAGCTCGCGGGGCACAATATCTAAAAGGAGTGCTTCCACTCCAATATTGGCAAAATGACCGGCAATTCGAGACCCCATAATACCAGAACCTAGTATTGCCACTTTTTTAATAGAACGCTTCATATTTAATTTTATATATTCTATTGAGTTAAAATTATTTCTATTTTTAATTTCCTACACCTTTAATTTTTATCCCTGTTCGAGATTCAATTTGTGTATTTATTTTATTCATTACGTTAATAAACGTTTCGAACTCATCTGTTGATATTTTAGAACTTAACTCTTCATTAAACCCTCTCACAGTAAGCCTTGAAATCTCTCTTTTTTCTCTTCCTTTTTCGGTAAGAAAAATCAATACAGAGCGTTTATCATTTTCATCCTGCTCTTTTCTAATAAAACCTTGCTCTTCCATGCTTTTAAGCATTCGCGAAAGACTACGAGATTCCATGCCCATTAAAGGGGCAATTTTAGTTGCGGGTGTACCTACTTCAAAATACAAATTGAGTAATACAAAACCGATTGAGGTAGTAAAACCGTGTTTTACAGCCTCTTGATTATACATACGAAAGAATCCGTACCAAGCGGCTCTTATATGATAATCAACTGTTTCTTCTGGCTTCATATTAATTTATATTTCAAATATAATAAATAATGCTCTGCATGCCGAGTAAAATCGAAAATATATTCGGCATGCCGAGTATTGCTTTTAAAATGGGCTTTAGTGATGTATTACTTATTTTAGCAAGTATGAATTACAAAATAATATTTTTTCTTTTTTTAACATTCTTATTAAGTTGTGAAAAAAAAGAGAGGCAGGGGTATTCGATTTCAGCAGATTTAGAGAATATAAGTAATGGGAAAGCTTACCTTGTAAAACTTGATCTATCAGATAATTCAACTCAATATATTGATACAGCTAAAATATTAAATGGCCGTTTTAATTTTAACAGGGTAGTTGATCATCCTTACCCATACACCATCTATTTAAATTCGAAGGAAGAAAAAATCCATTTATTTCTTGATAATAGCGAGATTATCATAAACGGACCCAATGATAACCTAGCAGACATAAAAGTATCTGGCTCCAGGGAAGATAGTTTATTCAGGCCTTGGTTTAATCATTCATTGATTAGTTGCACTACGTTGTTGTTTTAATTCCCCCTATTCTTGTGGAGCGTA
>CAZQWZ010000186.1:0-5298 GCA_964596935.1 uncultured Roseivirgaceae bacterium | reverse complement strand
CTACAGCAAAACATTTCACAATCTTTAGCGGGCAGAGTGGGCCACCTTACCTTAATGCCCTTTTCAATTAAAGAACTATTTAATTCAAAATTATTGCCAAAATTGGATAATGAATTATTATTAAAAGGATTTTACCCTCCTGTATATGATCAACTTATACCTACCACTGACTGGTGTCCTAATTATATTCAAACCTATATAGAAAAAGACGTAAGGCAAATAAAAAATGTAACCAACTTGATTGTGTTTGAGCGATTTATTAAATTGTTAGCAGGTAGAAATGGCCAAGAATTAAATATGAGTTCCTTTGCAAACGATGTTGGTGTAGATATGAAAACCATTCAATCTTGGATAGGAATATTGGAAACAAGTTCGATTATTTACCTGCTTAGATCTTACCATAAAAACTATAACAAAACAATAGTAAAACGACCTAAAATATATTTTGTAGATACTTCCTTGGTCTGTTTTTTACTGGGTATAAGAACAGTGCAGCATCTAGAAGTTCATCCACTAAGGGGGGCGTTATTTGAGGGGCTTATTGTTACCGAATTATTAAAAACAAGAACAAATTTGGGCCAACCTATTGATTTGTATTACTGGCGAGATAAAACGGGGCATGAAATTGATATAATTATAGATTATGGAGATAAGGTGCTCCCAATAGAGATTAAATCAGGAATGACAATTTCATCAGGTTATTTTAAAAATATTTCTTATTTCAAAAAACTTTCGGGGACAGATAAAGCATTGGTGTTGTATGCAGGTAACGAGCATCAAAAAAGATCAGATGGAACAGAAATAAAAAACTGGCGTTCTTTTTTCTTGTATTAATTTAACCCAAATTATACAATAGGAAAAAATAAATTCTTTTTCTTCCATCTCTATTGCAAAAAAAATTAGAACTACTACATTTGCACTCCGATTCACGAAACAGAGGAGTGGCAGAGTGGTCGAATGCACTGGTCTTGAAAACCAGCGTACTGTAAGGTACCGGGGGTTCGAATCCCTCCTCCTCTGCTTAAACCCCTTTAGCTATTAGTTAAAGGGGTTTTTTATTTAATCAACACAGTTAAATTCTATAAACTACAGTAAAATAACTATGCCGTTAATACTAATCAAAAAAGCACGTCATTCCTGCGAAGGCAGGAATCCACCTTATACAATACTAAAAAAATAATGCGTAATTATGTTTTACACTTTTTATCACAACCTAAACTCTTCCATATTTACAGATTCCTGCCTCCGCAGGAATGACAATAAGTGTTTTTTAGGTTGGCACCAAAAAATCTACTCTAATCTTTAAGTATAAATTGCTGTAATCTATAGAATTTAACCATCATCACTAAAAATTCTAATTATTTAAATTATTCATCCTCTAACATATGGTGGTTTCGCTTATCTTTTGTTAGCTGAATTGCATGGTGTACACTTGCATTTATTTCGTAACAAACCAGTAAAATAATGGAGACAAGCATAATCCAGAACATAATGGCCAACATGGCTCCAATGGAGCCATAGAGTTTATTATAAGTACCAAAACTGGATATGTAAGCTGAGAATACATAAGATACAAATAAGATGAGTGTTGTTGCTGTTGTAGAGCCATAGGAAAAGAAACTCCATTTTTGATGCACCTCAGCCCCAAAATAAAACAGTGAAGAAATGGCAATTGCGAACACCACAAATAACACCAATAGCCTAACAAACTTGGCTAAATAGATTACATAACTATCTAAATCAAAAAATGCAAACTCTACTAAATAGTCGATGGCTATTTGGCCACCAATTAATAATAAAATGGCGAGTACTAATACAAACGCCATAATAAGGGTTATGCCAACTGCAATTAATCGCTTTTTTATATATCCTCTTTTTTGTATAGTTTGATACCTGCTGTAAAAAGCACCCATTAAACTCATGGTGCCATTAGTTGCAAGAAATAGAGCCATTAATGCTCCAAAAGTTAATAGCCCTCCCCTCGATTTACCAACAATATCCTGAACAGTTGATTCAACCGTTTCGAACATACTTTCTGGCATTAGTGTGCCCATAAACTCCATAATAGATTCGCTATTAACCGAAGGAATAAAATTATGGATAAACGGTATTAGCGTAAACAAAAACAGAATAGCTGGAAACAGAGACATGGTAAAACTAAATGCAACTGCGTTGGCACGCTCAAGAATTTCATCTTTCTGAACCTTTTCTATAAAAGTTTTAATTAAAAAATAGAGAGAGATTTTATCTCCTTTAAATCGAATACTTTTTAAAAGCAGTATGATACGGTTTATAAGAGGTAGCTTTTTAAAATAGGCAACCAGTTTATTTTCTTTAGTGTTCATAAAATGGTTTTAATAAATTTAACATCGATTCGGGAGCCCTTGTAGGCCTGCCTGTTTTTTTGTTTACAAAAACCAAAGTTGTATGCCCTTGGTGTATCAAAGTATTTTTAATAAACAGATTGTATTCAAACCTCATTCTAGCAGTTGGTAAAGTGGGCACAACTACCTGAATCCGAATTAGATCATCATATAAAGCAGGTTTAATATACTTTGATCCGCTATCAATTACAGGCATCATAATGCCAGAATCTTCCATATCTTTATACGACATGCCTAAGCTACGAAGTGCCTCAACCCGCCCAAATTCGTAATAGGTAATATAATGACCATGGTGGGCATAGCCCATTTGGTCGGTTTCTATATACCTTACTCTAAGTTCACTTTCTGCTGAAAACATATCTAGTTGTTTTGCATTCTTCCTTTACGTATTTCGATGCTCAATGCTCGCTGATATTTTTTTGCATTTACATTATGTTGCGTAAGAGTAGAGGTAAAATTATGATAGCCTGAAAAATCCTCCTTTGCGCACATATAAATATAGTTATGGGTTGCGTAATTAAGAACCGCATCGATTGATTGTATGCTTGGCATATTTATAGGGCCAGGAGGTAAACCTTTATACTTATAGGTGTTATAGGGCGAATCAATTTCTTTGTGCTCGTTTAACACCCTCTTAATGGTAAAATCGCCTGAGGCAAAAACCAAGGTTGGGTCTGCTTGTAAAGGGATGCCTCGTTGTAAACGGTTATAATAAAGGCCGGCAATTATAGGTGATTCATCGGCTTTTACACTTTCGGCTTGCACTATGGATGCCAATACACTTACTTCCTTAGGGGTTAAGTCTAGTGCTTTTGCTTTGGCTGTTCTTTCGGCATTCCAAAAACTATGGTATTCGTTATTTAGTTTATTTATTAGTTTTTTAGGGCTAACCGTATAATACACTTGGTAAGTATTAGGTATAAACATACCAATAATGGATTCTTTAGTAAATCCATCCGAATTAGACTGAGCATAACTTTCAACAGCTTGTAAAAACTCAGCAGGTGTTACCGCAATATTTTTGGTGATTGGTTCTGCAATGTCTTCCACCAACCTGCCATACGAAAAAGTAACAAAAGTAGCGGCTTGGCTGCCAGCCCTTAGCAGTCTAATCACTTCAATATTGGTCATGTTGGCCTTTATTTCATAAATGCCTGGCTTTACTGCAATGGTGTAATCCATAAGTTTAGATAAAAAACTAAATGAAACCACATCTTGAACAATATCATATTTATAAAGGGTATCTCTTACCGCATCAAAAGTGGCATCCATAGGAATCATTATATGGGTATTCTGTTTAGCTACCTGAAAATTAGGAGAGTATATAATTTGATACGCATAAAAAAAAAATGAGGAGAATAATACAGAAGACAAAACCAACGAGGCCCAAATGGTTCTTTTAGTAATCATATAATGGATATTTTAGTAATCAGTTGCAAAGTTGCATTGTGAAATTCCAAAACGCAAATCCCTAGAGATTAATAGGCACTCTTATTTTTAACCACGAATACACTAATTAGTTTGTGAATTTGTGACTAAAGGATAAGAGGAGTGTTTTTATTATTTTTGTTAACCTAATTTTACAACATGAAGGCACAATATCTTAAAACTCACCCAGAGAACCCAGAACAACGAAAAATTGACAATGTTGTGCAGGTGCTTAAAAATGGAGGAATTATTATTTACCCAACCGATACCATTTACGGTATTGGGTGCGATCTTTTTAATAAAAAAGCGGTGGCTAAACTGGTGCAAATCTTAGGCATTAAATCTAAGCATCTTAATTTATCTTTTATCTGTTCAGATATTAGCCAGATATCTGAATACGCAAAACAGTTGCCAAACGAGGTTTTTAAAGTAATGAAAAAAGCTTTGCCCGGGCCATATACGTTTATTTTACCCTCGAGCGGAAGCGTGCCTAAAATATTAGATATTAAAAAAAAGACCGTTGGTATTCGCGTGCCCAATAACTTGATTACTACTCATATTGTTAAAACGTTGGGCAATCCAATTATTTCAGCTTCGATAAGAGATGAGGATGAAATTGTGGAATACACTACCGACCCCGATTTAATTTATGAGCGCTACTCGGCCAAAGTAGATATTGTTATTGATGGTGGATTTGGTAAAAATATAGCCTCAACTATTCTGGATTGTACTGGCGATGGCATTGAAGTAATTAGAGAGGGAGCGGGAGATTTATCTGTTTTGTGAAATGGATGTTTTAATCGATCTTCAATATCTTCAACTTTTTGTTATTGGCAAGTTTCGATATAATAATAGTACTTTTATACTGTAATTATTAGAGGTAATGGATTTACAAAAAGACATAAATTGGATTAAGGCGGAGTTAAACAATGTAACTGAACCGCATTTAATTGAAGCCATTAAGCAAATGTTGGCGTATCGTAATTCAAAATCCACAAGTTCTTTTTTCTCTACTTCAAAAATTGACTTAAAAGAAAGAGCCGAAGCCTCTCTTAAATCTATAGAAAAAGGAAACACCAGAAGCTTATCTAGTTTTATCAAAGATGTTGAACGTTGGAAAGCTCAGTAATCTACTTAGTAGAAATAACTCCTGAGGCCGAGCAGCATTTTGAGGATTTACTTTCTTTTTTATACCAAACACACTCGCTATTAAGCGCGGATAAAAAGGCGTTAGAAATATTGACTAAGGCACAGACCCTATCTCAAAATCCTAATAGAGGAAGAGTAGAAGATACATTAACCTATTTAAAAAAAGGGCACAGGTATTTAATATACTCTCTTTCAAATCGAAAAACCATTAAGATTCTTTATTTTGTTAACGAAGTAAGTAAAACTGTTTTCATTACTGATTTTTTCCCTAATGAAATGGATCCAGTAAAAATCTTAGGAAGAGAAAAATAGGTTTATAATTAAGCTATGCGTAACT
>CAZQWZ010000185.1:0-5301 GCA_964596935.1 uncultured Roseivirgaceae bacterium | reverse complement strand
CATTCATCATCGGAATAATTCTTCCTTGTTCATCAAATTTGATTTCTATTTCCATTTTGGAAGCTGTTTTAAATTGATAACGATGCAAAGATTCAACTTCCCAAAATGGTGTATGGTAATGTATATCACATAAGAAGAAAGCACTTAGGTTTGGGCAAGAACATTAAGGCTTTCCAATAATAAGATAAAAAATAAGGGCAATAAAACTTCAAACACAGTTCATTTCGTAGTAATTTTGCCATTTAGAACTATTAAAATGGTTAAAATTCCTCCATTTTGTTGCAGAGTGACTTGCTAAGTTTATACTAAATAAACTGTTGTTCAGTGGCATAGCGTACTACTTGCGATGAGCTGGCAAACCCTGTTTTTTTTAATATATTTTTACGGTGGGTTCTTACCGTATGTTCGGAAATAAATAGCTTTTCTGCCATTTCTATGCTTGAAAGTCCATCGGACAAACATTTAATAATTTCCACTTCTCGTTTGGTTAATTTAAATTGAAAAACCTCCTCTTTTTCAGAAGTAAAAGATTTTAGATGATCGAAATAAGATGAGCCATTCATTACTCTTTTAATAGCCGTAATAAGCTCCTTGCCTGTATTATTCTTTAATAGGCATCCATCAATACCAATTTTTATAATTTCATCAACAAACGATTTTTGAGGGTACATTGTAAGGATTACAATTCTTATCCAAGGAAATTGTTTTTTAAGAACTATTGAACATGTGATGCCATCCATTTTTGGCATATTGATATCTAATACAACCAAATCAGTTTTTTTCTTCTTTAAAAATTCAATTACTTCTTCTCCATTTCCGGCCGTACCAACTACTTCAATGTCTTCATCATTGGATAAAACCACATGTAAGCCATCTAATATAATATGATGGTCATCGGCAAGCAATACTCTTATAGGTTTCATACGGTTGTGTTTTCTATTTCAATAATAAATGTGGAGCCTTTGCCTGTATTGGAATCAATGGTTAGGTGCCCATTTATATTTTCAGTTCTTAATTTTAGATTAGCAAGCCCCATGCCTTTTTCTTTAACCTCTTTCTCGTCAAATCCTATTCCGTTATCTTCATAAATAAGGCTGATATGATTATCTTGTGTTTGTGTTAACTCCAATGATATTTTAGTAGCATTAGCGTGTTTTAGGGTATTGTTAAATAGCTCTTGAATAATGCGATACAGGTTAAGAGAAACCTCTACATTATCAATTTGTTGCAGTGTAACTTCTAAGTTTATATCTATGTCTTTCGCTTCTTTAATGGCATCTGCCAAATCAACCAAGGCTGTATTTAAGCCAAAATGCTTGAGTGTGCCCGAATCTAGGCTATGCGATAAATTGCGCGTTTCTTCATTGGCTTGCAAAGCCAACATGCTTATTTTTTCTGCTAACTTATTTTTTTCTTCAGGTGTTTGCTTTTGCCCTAATGTATCGGCATACATGTTAAGTGTAACCAAAATACTGCCTAAGTTATCGTGCAAATCCTGCGCAATACGTTTGCGTTCTTTGTCTTGTCCTTCTAGTAATGCATAAGCGGTTTTTATTTCTTGATTTTTAACTAAATCTTTAATTTGTTGTTGAGCCTTTTCGTTTTTTCTTAAGGCCACTAATTTCACCCTTTTTCTTCGCTGATCTAAATAGAAATAACCAGAAATTGATAGCAACAAAACTATAATTAATACTATGTATAGAAACGTAAGTTTCATTTCTTTATCTTCAATTTTTACTTGTTTTAGTAAGTTGTCGCGCTCTATTTCTGTTGTTTTAAATTTGGTTTCTAGCTCTAATATTATATGCTCATAATCTTCGGAATGAAGCCTTGTGAAAGTTAGAGAATCGTATACCAAAAAATGATTAAATGCTTCTTCGGGTTTCCCTAAATAGTAGGAGGCCTTTATTAGACCTCTTTGAGCTGTACTAGCATCGAAATTAAACCCATTCGTCTGAGCAATTGCATAGCTTTTAAAAAAGCTGTCGTAGGCTTTTTGTGTTTCCTCAACCTTTAAGTAAAAAACACCCAAGTTATTATGTGTAGCCGTAGCTCCCAGCCAATCTCCTTGTTCTTCTCTAATTTCGGCTAATTTTAAATAGCTTTCTTCTTTATCAGGGCTGTTTTCTAACAACATGGCTATATTACTCCTTAAACCATGCAGCTCTATACTATCTTTTAAATGCAATAAATAGGGTTTGGCTATACTATAGAAATAAAGGGACGAATCGGTGTGATTTTTTAAAAATTGATAAGCTGCTCCAACTCCTAAGCTACTTTTGCCAAGAAGTACAGTGTCTTTAGATTGCAGACCTTGATTATATGCTTTTTTAAAATACGTAAGGCCAATTTTACATTTATAGGATCGGCAAAAGCAAGTGCCTAATCTTAAGTAAAAATAAGCTATAAAACGAGGGTGGTCTTTATATTTAATTAAAAAGGGTTCTGTTTTTTCAATAGCTTTTGTGAAATCTCCTGTTTTTTCAATATTTCTAATGACTGCAATTTCTTTTTTAATACTGTCAGGAAAAGCACTTTGTGCACTACTTGAAATTACAAAAACAAAAAGAAAGAAAATAAATAAGTAACCAGATTTTAGCATTAATTATTTACTTGCCCCGCTTGGGAAATGGATAGTGCCATCATGTTGTATTAAATCATTTAGTAAGGAGGAGCCTGAGCTTAGAATATCCTCTATATGTAAATGAGCATGTCCGTGATTGCTAGCTCCTTGATTATCTGTCGGAATTATAAAACTGACCACTTCCATGTTATTTGATGCCATCCCTTCTCTAATTTCATTAATTGGCTTTCTCCATTCATTATCTTCAGTTCCTTCAATTAAAAAGCTATAATAATAGTTATCCTTAGCTGATTTATTATCTTTTTTTACTAATACGATTACACCCTTCTTAGGCATTATAAAACACACACTAAAGGCTGGTTTTCCGTTTGCATCATGAATAGAAGCAACATGTGGCATTGATAATTTAAAACTTGGCATAACATTTTGGTTTAGTTAGAACTTGAAGATACTACAATTAGTACACTTCTTTTATTAAACCAAAAATACGGTAAGAGATAGCTTAGTGAAATACCTAAATTGGGGTATATTACTGTTTAAAGTTTGAAGGAAAGCCGCTGTGCTAAAAACTATTACCTTAAATTCGCAAGGAACTTTGGAATAGATTTTCCTTTCGGATTTATGGTATTATCTTTTATAAGATAAGAGGGTGTTTTTTGAGCCATTTATTGGTGGTTTGGTAATTATTATTAGGTTTCTGATTGAATCAACCCCAGCAATAATAGTTAATTGACAATTTGGGGTTACTTTTGTTTTAAATATCAACCAAGTAAGGTATTGGCATCCTGTCTGCTTCCAAGCGGTCAGGGTGCTTTTTTTATACAAACCTCCAGCTTAGGTGTCATTCCTGCAAAGGCAGGAATCTGTTTGTTAAAAAGGAAGTAATTGTTAAAAAAAATTGTTATGTGCGGAATTGTAGCAGTATTTGATGTAAAAGAAACAAGCGATCAGCTAAGAACGCAAGTGTTGGAGATGTCTAAAAAAGTAAGGCATAGAGGACCCGATTGGTCGGGTATTTATAGTTGTAATAATGCGATTCTAGCACACGAGCGGTTAGCCATTGTTGATCCCGCTTCAGGAGGGCAGCCTTTAATTAGTGCAGATGGTAATTTGATATTGGCCGTTAATGGTGAAATCTATAATCATCAAGAAATAAGAAAAGAACTGGGCGATGTGTATGAATTTCAGACTAAGTCTGACTCTGAAGTAATACTGGCGTTATACCAAGAAAAAGGAGTTGATTTTTTAGAAGACCTAAATGGTATATTCGCTTTTGCATTATACGATAAAACAAATAATACCTATCTCATTGGGCGCGACCACGTGGGCATAATTCCACTTTACCAAGGCTGGGATACTCAAGGAAACTACTATGTGGCTTCAGAACTTAAGTCTTTAGAAGGAGTTTGTAAAAAAATTGAAGCGTTTCCTCACGGGCATTATTACTTTAGTAAGGATGAAAACCCCACTCAGTATTACACAAGAGATTGGCGTGAGTTTGAAAATGTAAAAGATAATATAAGTGACATTGCCACTATTAGAAAAGGATTAGAAGATGCTGTACACCGGCAATTGATGAGTGATGTGCCTTTTGGTGTGTTACTTTCAGGTGGCTTAGATTCTTCAGTTATTTCTGCCATTGCTAAAAAATACGCTGCTAAAAGAATAGAATCTGGTGATACTCAAGAGGCTTGGTGGCCACAGCTACACTCGTTTTCGGTGGGTCTTGAAGGCTCTCCCGATTTAAAGTATGCGCAAGAAGTAGCAGATTCCATTGGTACAGTGCATCACTCTATCAATTTTACAATACAAGAAGGATTGGATGCCGTATGCGATGTGATTTATCATTTAGAAACCTATGATGTAACCACTATTAGAGCGGCAACGCCTATGTATTTGTTGGCCAGGGTAATTAAATCAATGGGTATTAAAATGGTGCTTTCGGGCGAAGGAGCTGATGAATTATTCGGTGGATATTTATACTTCCATAAAGCACCTTCAGCAGAAGAGTTTCATAAAGAAACGGTACGCAAATTAGATCGATTACATCTCTATGATTGCAACAGAGCCAACAAGGCTTTAGCAGCTTGGGGTGTAGAAGGTCGTGTGCCATTTTTGGATAAAGAATTTATGGACATTGCCATGAATGTTAATCCTACCGACAAAATGTGTGGCTCTAACGGTAAAATGGAAAAACATATTTTGCGTAAGGCGTTTGAAGATTATATACCAGCAAGTGTAGCGTGGAGGCAAAAAGAGCAGTTTTCAGATGGTGTGGGTTATGATTGGATTGATAGTTTAAAAGAAGTGGTAGAAGAGAATATTTCGGATGAACAGATGGCGCAAGTAGCCCATCGATTTACGGTTAATCCTCCATTACAAAAAGAGGAGTATTATTACCGGTTGATTTTTGAGGCTCATTTTCCTTCCGATGCAGCAGCGGCAACCGTGCCTTCGGTACCTTCCATTGCATGTAGTACTCCAATTATTTTTGAGTGGGATAAAGCTCTTAAAGAAATGAACGACCCATCAGGCAGGGCAATAACTAACGTGCATAACGAAGGGTATAAATAGATATTATTAAAATTAAAAGGAACCTAAGTTCAAGTAGTAAATGCAACTTTAGATTTAAGGAAAGAATGGTGCTATTAACCTGGCGGACACATTTTAGGATTATCAAATAAATAAAACGTCATTCCTGCGGAGGCAGGAATCTC
>CAZQWZ010000184.1:0-5329 GCA_964596935.1 uncultured Roseivirgaceae bacterium | reverse complement strand
ACATCAATAACTTCTGTAACAACATCTTTTGGCTTATTACCAGAGCAACTTATAAAAAAGGGCACCCAAAGGCACCCTAGTATAATTTTATAGAACATTGACTTATTCAACGGCAATGCTATTTTCATCCTTAATAATTACACCAACTGCTTCAAATCCATAATTAATTTCAGGTTCTGTAATGGCATCAATTTCTTCTTGAGAAGCATTAGCATCTTCGGCATAATGCTTTAATGTAGCCACATCTACTGTATCAATTTTTGCAACACCTTGTAAAATG
Organism: uncultured Roseivirgaceae bacterium; assembly: GCA_964596935.1. Classification (GTDB taxonomy): domain Bacteria; phylum Bacteroidota; class Bacteroidia; order Cytophagales; family Cyclobacteriaceae; genus JAKISE01. The sequence goes on along the minus strand of CAZQWZ010000184.1, from coordinate 5,049 downwards.
GCTGTTTTACCCGCTGCATCTTTAGGAACAAAAAAACCATAATCCTTAAAAGTTACTCGCATGGTTTTACCATTTTCCATATCTAGCTTCATCCAACATCCTTTTTTAGGACAAACTCCTAAAATATTGGCCGTTAGTTTAATTTCTAAAGAATCTTTGTTTTCAAACCGAGTTAAAAAATCGGCTGAAGAAATAGCTCCCTCTTCTGTAATGAGATCACCATGTTTAGTTATTTCAACGCTCTCTACTTCAACTACTTCTGTTTCAACTGTTTCAGTCGATTTAGTTGAGTTGCCACAACTGGCTAAAAATGCAATACTTGCAATAAATAAAATCTTTTTCATTAGGTTAGTTTTTAGTTTTACACAAAACTACTACACAGAATTTATTTAATAAATAATTGCAGAATTTAATTAATACTGGTGTTTAAACAAGTAATTAGATGTTATTATTTACGCTATTGGGTAGGGTTTTAATTTCTGAAACTGTACTATCATTAACTAAAAACGGCTGAGTTCTAAATAGCACAGCTAAAAATGCTTATTATTCCATTAAAGCCACCACTGCAAGTCATTCCGAAGGAATCTTAGCCATGTAGCCAATTACTATAAGTGGCAAAGATTTCTCCGTTGCACTACGAAATGACACTCTTTGAGCTTTTAGCAAATAGCAATATGTGTTTATCCTAAAACACAAAATTGCTGTTCTGTTTAGAACTTAGCCCTAAAAACTTATGAAGAACCTATTCACTCTTATACTACTTCCTATTATTACTTTGGCGTGTAATCAAGTAGAAGTTACCAAAGGAACACCCCAAGTGCATCGAACAAAAGATTAATGATATTGCAAAAGAAGATGTTTGGAACCCTCCAGCAAAAGTGTATAGCTACCTATACAATGAGCAAACAGTATATTATATTCCTCCTAGATGTTGCGATATTCCTAAGCACGCTTTACAATGAAAATTGTAATGTAATTTGTTCTCCTGATGGTGGATTAACCGGTAGTGGAGATGGACAGTGTTCTGATTTTTTTGATACACGAACTGATGAAAAATTAATATGGGAGGATGTGAGATAAGTCTTATTGAAATTAGAATAGACAAGGCGGTTTTCCTCTTTTCTGAGAAAGGAGAAACTGTATAAAGTTTTAGAGTCATCTTCATTTAGTAGAAGATTCTTCGTTCCTCAGAATTAAAAAACAAAACTTTATAACTTTCAAACTCTACTTCCCTTGCATAACAAACGCACCCCAATAATAAGGTTCTGGGTATTTAGCTTTAAGTGCCTTTTGGGCAGCCACAAATGATTTATGTTTATCCTTGGTACTCACCCAATTCTTATAAAAGCTAGTCATTAATAATTGAGTGGCGGCATCATCTACTTTCCATAAACTCATAATAACGGCTTTGGCACCTGCCACTTCAAACGAGCGTTGCAAGCCATAAACGCCTTCGCCTGCCATAATATCTCCTAAACCTGTTTCGCAGGCACTAAGCACTACTAAATCAGTGTTAGTTAAGTCAAGATTCATGGCTTCATAAGCTGTTAAAATTCCATTATCGCCCCTCATAAAATTATCTGTATTACCTGCATTGGCTAAAATCAAACCTGATCTAAGAAGTACATTTTCGCTCATATTATTTAGAGGCACACTAAACACTTGGTTATTATTAGCTTTAATATCTTTTACGAAAAAACCATGAGTTGCAATATGAACTACTTTGGGGCTTTTAAGATTTTTTATAGCCTTTTCGGTAGCCAATGTAGTTTGATTTACTTGCGTTTTATAACCATTGGATTTCAATATTCCTGCTATGGAAGCAATTTCTTTTCCTGTTCCAGGAAGTGGATCAATCTCCGAAGAACCATAGGATGGATTACCTAATAAAAATGCAGTTTTTGAAGAGGTGCCAGTTAACTTAGTTTCTACAAGAGAACGTAAACTACTTACATTTAAAATATTCAAATCATCAAGCACATAAATGCCCGATTCGCTTTTAAATGAATTTACACTTAGTTGATTATATACGCCATCAGATGACAAATAAATGTAGTTGGCGTCTCCAATTTTTTCAGCAATCGGTTTCCAAAATTGGTTATAGGAATACGCATCTTCACGTTTTAGCTTAATTGCATTTTTGTAGTATTTAAAATACCTCGATTCTAGTTGATCACCATTTTGCATAACCGCCATGCTAACTTCATCAGAAGAAATTATCAATGCCATGTATTTTAATCCTTGGTTATCTAATGAGTAGCCTACTCGAATAATTTCAACAGCTACTTCTCCAGATTTTAACTTCATCTGCACATCTGTAATTACAGGTGTTTTACTTTCATAGGCCTCACTAAAAACACCTGATTTTTGAGATAACTCTTTTTCCAAATTATTGGTAACTTGTTCAATCGAATCGGTATTTACTTGCTGAGTAGCTAAATCCTCCTTACTCATTGCATAATAAAGCGCGAGCTGATGTTTATTATCTATCCAATTATTATAATCTTGAATTAACTCAGCATTGCCACTATTCAAAATCTTTGATTTTACTTTTGTGGTGCTCGATAACAACATCGCTTTTGTTGCTAACCTATAGTTTAATGCGGTCTTAAGAATTTCGTCATTACTTACTCCCGCAGAAGAAGCAAAAGCGTAATATTTTTCAAATCTAGGTCGTAATGTTTTCCAATAAGCAGCCTTTTCTACATCGCTCATAGGTGCAAAATACTTACCTACAAACACCAACGACTTATCAATCGATTTCTTAAATAGCTTATCAGCTTCCTCTGTATTACCCAACTGCCAATTTAAAAGTGCTAACTCGGTTACCACTTCCACATAATATGGGTGGCTTTTACCATAGGTACTACTTAAAATATACTCAGCTCGTTTTAAATTATTCTCAGCTTCAGTTAGTTTTCCTTGGGTGCGATACAAGCCACCAAGTCTGGCTTTGGTTAAGCCATAACCCGAAAAATTAGTGCCAAACTTGCGTTCATAGATAGCTAGTGCTTCCTTCAACAACGATTCAGCTTCGTTATACTTACCTGTTTCTAAATAAAGTGATGCTTTAATTTCAAGTAAATGAGCATAATCTGGATTTGATTTTTTGCTCTTTAAAGGATTACGAGAAACTGCATTAATGGCACCTTGAAAAATCTCTTCTGCTTCTTCATATTTCTGTTGTTGCTGGTAAAGCAATCCTAAATTAGTTTGAAACCTAGCATACTTAGCTGTCTTGGTATTCATGTTTTTAGCGGCAATAGCAAGGCATTCTTTTATATCTTTCTCGGCTTCGGTGTATCTTCCTAAATTTTGATATAATACGCCTCTATTATTTAAAGTGATTGCATAAGGCATTGATTCTTTGCCAGATGATTTCTCATTAATAACCAAGGTTTTGGTAAACCCACTTTCAGCTTCGTTAAAATCGCCTATGTTTTTATGAAGCACCGCAAGGTTATTTAAAGATGCCGCATAATCAATACTGTTTTCACCTCGCAGTTTTTTTCGTGATTCTAACGCACGAGTCGTAAACTCCATAGCCAATTTATACCTACCCATGCCATTGTATAACATACCCATATCGGCAATTACTCGTGGGTACATCAAATTGGATTGATGCCCTTCTAATTCTAATGCTGCAAGAGCTACTATAAACGACACCTCAGCCATCTTAAAGGCATGGGTTGCATAATACATTTCGCCCAAATCAATTTGCTCCCTAACTTCTTCTAGTAGAGTTTTGTCTTTATCCTTATCCATGTAAATACTGGCAGCATTTTTAACATCATCAAGCTTTTCTTTATCTTCGAACTGTGCCGATTGGTCGCTAAATGAAACCGAATAATTAAAGCTTGTGGTATCAAATTTCTCCCGTGTTTTACGGAGATGATCCGAGAACATTTCTTTGCCTTTATCAAACCCTCTATCTAGGCTAACTGATGAGGCTTTATCTTTTAAAAATCTCCCTATCTGTGCTTGTGAAAAGAATGGTGCTACGAGTAAAAAGAATAAAATGGTTCGCATAATGAGTTATTTATACTCAAAAGTACCAAATAACGTGGGTAATGAGATGATAGGTTTATAAAATAACCAGTGTATAAAATATTAAAAAATAATCTTCAAGAAGTAGAAGATTCTTCGTTCCTCAGAATAAAAAAAACAAATGGTTAAAACTAACTACTATTTCTTACTAGCTAAAAGATATAGCACAGCCATTCGCGTAGCTACTCCATTTTCTACTTGATCGAGAATAATGGAATGCTTAGAATCAGCCACATCGCTGCTTAATTCTACACCTCTATTTATTGGGCCTGGGTGCATAATGGTAATTTCCTTATCCAATTTTTGAAGCATTTTTAGAGTAATGCCATAAAAAAGCGAGTATTCTCTTAACGAAGGAAAATATTTTATCTGTTGACGCTCCAATTGTATTCGTAAAACATTAGCCACATCGCACCATTGCAATGCTTTAAAAACATCGAGCTCTACTTTTACGCCTAATGATTTAATATGCTTAGGCAATAACGTATTGGGGCCACATACCATTACCTCTGCTCCTAGTTTTTGTAGAGCAAATATGTTTGAAATGGCTACTCTTGAATGAAGAATATCGCCAATAATTGCCACTTTTAATCCTGCTACATCTCCATGTTTTTCACGAATAGAATAGGTATCTAGCAATGCTTGTGTTGGGTGCTCGTGTGTGCCATCTCCTGCATTAATAATATTGGCATCTATATGGCGAGATAAAAAATGTGGAGCACCTGGACTGGCATGCCTCATTACTACCATATCCACTTTCATTGCCAAAATATTATTAACTGTATCAAGCAAGGTTTCTCCCTTTTTAAGCGAGCTTGATGAAGCTGAAAAATTTATTACATCAGCCGAAAGTCGTTTTTCTGCCAGCTCAAACGAAAGCCTTGTACGCGTAGAATTTTCGAAGAAAACATTGGCAATGGTTATATCACGTAACGATGGCACCTTTTTAATGGGGCGATTAATAACTTCTTTAAATGTATCGGCTGTGTCAAAAATTAATTG
>CAZQWZ010000183.1:0-5330 GCA_964596935.1 uncultured Roseivirgaceae bacterium | reverse complement strand
ACTGGGAGGCAGGGTTGAATAACATACTACTCCCTTTTCCAGAAGAAAGGAGTAAACAGGATAAGCACTGTAAACAATTCTAATCTTCCTAGTAGCATTAAAAATGTTAGCACCCATTTGCCAACTGTAGGTATTTCGCTAAAGTTGTTTAAGGGGCCAATGCCTCCAATTCCAGGACCTACATTGCCTAGGCTAGTGGCTACTGCACTTAAAGCAGTAGGAAAATCCAATCCTACCCAAGCCATAACAACGCTGCCTAACGAGAAAATCAAAAAATAAATCATCATAAAGGCAAGTACGTGGTAGGTAACATCTCCTTGAATGGCGCGGCCATTAAGGCGTACCGGAATAATAGCATTGGGATGCAATTGCCTCTTCATTTCTAAAAAGCTATTTTTGAAAAGCACAATATGCCGTACAATCTTAATGCCTCCTGCTGTACTGCCGGCAGAACCACCTATAAATAAAAGCGCAAAAAAGGCCATCGTAATTAATGGCGACCAAGCGGTATAATCTTTGGTTATAAAGCCAGTGGTAGTAATAATTGAAACTACTTGAAATATGGTTTCTCTAAAATTCTGTTCAAATGGGAGAGAAGTTGAGGTGTGTACAAATCCAGTTAAAATAACAGTAATCGCAATTGAAAATACTAAATAAACTAGAAATTCCTCATTGTTTAGCACCTTTTTAAACTTACGTTTAAGCATAAAATAAGTTAACGTAAAACTCGTTCCGGCTAAAAACATAAAAAAGGTAATCACATAATGAATGTATGGCGAGTTAAAGTGAGCTATACTGTTATTTTTAGTAGAAAAACCGCCTGTTGCCATTGTTGTTAAGCTATGGTTTAAGGCATCAAAAAACGACATGTTGCCACTCATCAAAAGGATGGTTTCAAGCGCAGTTAAACCCACATATAATAGCCATAATCGTTTGGCGGTATCTTTTATTCTAGGTTTTAATTTTTCTGCAGAAATACCTGGAGATTCAGCTATAAAAAGCTGCATTCCGCCAATGCCTAGTATTGGTAAAATGGCAACGGCAAGCACAATAATTCCCATTCCGCCAATCCATTGGGTAAGGCTTCTCCAAAATAAAATGCCTTTGGGTACAGATTCAATATCGTTTAAAATGGAGGCACCTGTTGTGGTAAACCCCGACATGGTTTCGAAGAAAGCATTGGTGAAATCTGGAATGCTACCACTTAGTATATATGGTAATGTGCCAAATAACGACATAATTATCCAGCCAAATGTTACCACTATGTATCCATCTCTTTTCTTTAATTCACGAGCTGCCTTTTTATTAAGTAAAAGCCACATGGGTAAACCTGTAAAAATGGTAATTGCCGCAGCAGATGCAATAGGTATCCATTCTTCTTTATAATAAATACTAAAAGGAAGTGAGAACAACATGCCAACCCCACTAATTACAATTAGCAGGCCTAAAATAGCACCAATAAGTTTGAGGTTAAACCGATTCATGAGAAGTAGTCTTCTACTTGTTGTATCGCTTCGGGTTTGCAAAGAACAACGGCTCTATCTTTTGGCCTAAATTGGAAATCTCCTTTTGGTATGATGGCTTCTCCTTTGCGGATTACGCCTGCTACAATTACTGAGTCGGGGATATCAAGCGATCTCAAAGTATCTCTTGTAATTTTAGATTCCACTTTTATAACAAATTCCAGTATTTCGGCATCAACTCCGTGAATAGAAGTTAAGTTGACAATATCTCCTTTACGGATATATCTAAATATAAAATTGGCAGCAATAAGTTTTTTGTTGATCATCGTATCAACCCCAATGTTTTGTGAAAGGTGGATATAATCCACATTTTCTACTAGTGCAATTGTTTTCTTAACCTTATGATCTTTCGCAACTAAGCAGGAAATAATGTTAGTTTCGGAGTTGCCAGTAACGGAAATAAAAGCATCAGTTTCATCAATTCCTTCTTCTTGCAATAGGTCCACATCTCTGGCATCGCCATGAATTACCATTACATTGGGTAGCATATCTGCTAATTCAAAGCATTTTTCCTTATCAATTTCAATGAGTTTAACATTATACTTTTTACTTAATTGCTTGGATGCGTTAATGCCAATTTTGCTTCCGCCAAGTACCATAACTCGCTTTAAACCTTGTTTTTTAGTACGAGTAGATAGCATAATAACTTTATCTATTGCATTTGGCAAAGCTATAAAGTAGGCGTGGTCGTTTACTTCAAATCGATCATCTCCATGTGGTATAATAGTTTTATTATTACGCAAAATGGCTACGGTAATAAAACTATTTGTTGGGTCTAGTTTAGATGCTTCCAGCAAAGTTTTGCCACTTAAAGGGCTGTTTTTGCTAATGGGCAACCCAATAAGCGAAAGTTTACCCCCATCAAAATCGAACGAATCGGTAAGGGCAATTTCTCGTAATAACCTTTTAATCTCTCTTCCTGCTAAAGTTTCAGGGGATATGATTTCATCAATGCCAAGGTCGTAAAGGTCAAGCTTATCTTTTCTTACAAGAAACTCTGTATTTTGAACCCTAGCAATGGTTTTATGGGCACCTAAATGCTTGGCAATAATACAGGTAGATATATTTGCTTCTTCAGAATCTGTTACCGCAATAAAAAGATCGGAGTCGCTTACATTCGCTTCTTCTAAAACGCTAAATGAGGTTCCGTTACCTTTTATGGTAACTACATCTAGATGTTTAGCAAGCTGAATGAGTTTTGGCTCATTTAGGTCGATAACAGTTATTTCATGGTTTTCAAGTACTAAGAGTTTTGCAAGATGAAATCCCACATCGCCAGCACCTGCAATAATTATTTTCATTTCAAATTAAGATAATACAACAAATATAGAGGTTAACATTTGTCTTCAAAAATGGTTTATCTAGGTATTTTAACTAATGCGTAAGTTAGGTTTTTTACTTAGAATTAAGCAATATGGGCTCAATAATTTTGCGGTATGATAGTATTTAGTGAAAGCAGTGGGCTGAGAAAAAGCATTGGGTATAAAGACCTTGCTAAGAATTATCTTGAACACCATAATGAGTTTATTGAGGCAGAGTTTGTTGTAAATATGATTCTTATGTTAGACGAGTGGGAAGGAAAGAAAGGAATTAAGTTTGAGCGCATTATGCCTTCTGATTGGGATTTTTTATTAAAAGCGATAAAAGTACTGGATGTAGAGCAAACAATGGTTTAGAAATTAAGAACATAAAAAAACACCCGATACAATTTCTGTATCGGGTGCTTTTATTTTATATTGAATTTTTAGTTAGATTACGCCTTCTAGTACATCTTTTATAAGAACACGAGTGCCATCTTTATAAGGAACTATCCATGCATCTTTAACGCCCATTTCTCTTAGGTGTTTTTTAAACGTATCAGCTTCCCAATAATCTCTAAAGAAGCCAAGCGTTATTTTTTGCATCCCTTCTTCAGTTTCACCACCAAACATTGGGTTGTTTTCGAAGAAACTAGATAGATCTTTTTTCTCAAAAGCTCCTACTTGTACTTTAAATACAACACCATCAACTGACATAGGCGAAGGTGCAGCTGCAGCAGGTTTGCTATTAAGTGCATTTTTTGCTTCTTGAGCAGCAGCATTTGATGCAGCTACTTGGCTTTGCATTCTTGAATTTTCATCTTGTAAATCTGAAATTTGCGCATCCTTATTGCTTAATTTAGATTTTACATCTGCCAATTGATTTTTGGCATTACTAAGCCCACCTTTAAGCGTTCCATTTTCTTCTACAAGAATTTTGAAACCTTCTAAATCTTTTTTGTAAGCCTTGTATTTTGTTTTCCATTCTTTCTTTTCTTGTTTAGAAAGTTGTGCAATGGAAGTGAAGCCAAACACCAATAACACCGATACTAATACGAGTTTTTTCATTTTAAGATTAATTCAAATTATTTATTATGTAGTAAATATTGCAATTTTTAATTAAACAGCCAAGCTTTAATCACTAATCCAATGCACCAATCATTTTTGATGGGTCAACCCATTCATCAAATTGTTCAGCAGTTAAATAGCCTAAATTAAGAGCTTCTTCCTTTAAAGTAGATCCATTTTGATAGGCTGTTTTTGCAATTTTTGCAGCTTTTTCATACCCAATATGTGGGTTTAGTGCTGTTACAAGCATTAAAGAGTTGTTTAAATTTTTCTCTAATACTTCATTATTAGGCTTAATACCCACAGCACAATTTGCATTAAATGATTGGCAAGCATCGCCAATTAACCTTGCAGAAGTTAATACATTATACGCCATAACAGGTTTAAAAACATTTAATTCATAATGCCCTGTCATTCCACCAATCGATATTGCTACATCATTACCCATAACTTGCGCACATACCATAGTTAAGGCTTCGGCTTGGGTAGGATTTACTTTGCCAGGCATAATAGATGAGCCAGGCTCATTGGCAGGAATTATAATTTCGCCAATGCCACTTCTAGGGCCAGAAGCCAACATTCTTATGTCATTGGCAATTTTCATTAAGCTTACGGCTAGCTGTTTTAACGCACCGTGTGTTTCTACCAATGCATCGTGGGCGGCCAAAGCTTCAAACTTGTTTTCGGCAGATACAAAGGGCAAGTTTGTAAAGTCTGCAATTTTTTTAGCTACATTTTTAGCATACCCTTTAGGGGTATTTATGCCTGTTCCAACGGCAGTTCCACCTAAGGCAAGCTCGGCCATATGAGGCAATGTGTTATTTAATGCTTTTAATCCGTGGTTTAATTGAGATACATACCCAGAAAACTCTTGACCAAGCGTTAATGGAGTAGCATCCATTAAATGCGTTCTTCCAATTTTTACCACATTCATGTATTCTGTGGATAGAGAAGCAAGCGTATCTCTAAGCGCTTCCACTCCAGGAATAGTAGTTTCAATTACCATTTTATAAATAGCAATGTGCATCCCCGTTGGGAATGTATCGTTGGATGATTGTGATTTGTTCACATCATCATTGGGATGGATAAATTTGGCTTCTTCACCCAACGTGCCTCCATTAAGTACGTGAGCCCTATTAGCCACTACTTCATTCAAATTCATGTTCGATTGTGTGCCCGAGCCTGTTTGCCATATAACTAATGGAAACTGGTCATCTAATTTCCCTTCCAATATTTCATCGCAAACTTGCCCAATGGCATCTCTTTTTTCTTCAGTTAATACACCCAATTCGCAATTGGTATGAGCAGCCGCTTTTTTAAGATAAGCAAATCCTCTAATTAATTCTATCGGCATTTGGTGGTTAGTGCCACCAATTTTAAAATTGTTTCTAGAGCGTTCAGTTTGTGCTCCCCAGTATTTATCCGCAGGCACTTTTACTTC
>CAZQWZ010000182.1:0-5360 GCA_964596935.1 uncultured Roseivirgaceae bacterium | reverse complement strand
CGGCAATATTGTAAATGCTTTTTCGTTACTCGGAACGATGCGAATTATTATACTAAGTATATTTCTACTCCCTGTTTTTTCTTATGCCCAAGTAGATGACGGCAGCGAGGAAGAAATGTTTACCATTTCAACTCCCATAACAATTGACTTAGGTAAAGAAGAGGAGATCTATGAAAAAAAGAAGAAGAAGCCAAAAAAAAATGTTTACTACGGAATAAAAACTAAGAAAGGCTTTGCTAGAAAAGGTGTTGGTTCGAGACAAACACTCGAGCTTTTTAATACCTTAAAAACATCTCAACAACCTAATTCTTATGTAAGAGATATCTATTATTATGATTTTGAAAGAAAGCAAATTCGTAAAACCAGAAAATTTAAACCTCAAAAAGGAGTCTTACTCCATGGCCCTTACACAAAAAAAATAGGCGAAATAACTATTGAAGAAGGCATTTTTTTTATTGGCACCAAACATGGCAGATGGGTTAGAAAGGATAAAAATGACATTTTAATCGATAAGGAAAAATATTATAAAGGGTGGCCTAAGGAGTCTTTGGTGCGTTTTTACGACCAAGAAAGAACTAAAATTAAAGAAATAATTCCTGTTGAATATGGCAAAAAAGAAGGTAACTACTTTTACTTCTTTTCGAATGGCACTATTGCCATACAAGGTGAATATAAGTATGACAAAAAAGTTGGCAAATGGTCTTCGTTTTATGCTAATCGTAGAGGAAGAAAAGTGCGAGAGATACAATATCGCAAGGATCCATTTAACGAAAACTTTAAGCCTTACATTTTAAGAGAATGGAATACGAAAGGCAAACAAATTTACGACTACGTAAAAGATAAAAAACGTAATCAGTAAAAAGCATCCTTAAAGTGCTTAACATCGACATTGCTCTTATTGATTAGGACTGAAATAATATCAAACCTAATGGCTCCCTTCCAGTTGATTTCAATTATATAGGCTTCTGCTCCTTCAATAATTTTAGCAGACTTTGCTTGATTCACAAACTCTTCTGGATGTCCGAATTTTATAGATGTTCTAGTTTTTACTTCCACAAAAACTAGCGTGTTTTTATACTGGCAAATAATATCTATCTCAGATTTTTTAGCTCTATAATTCCTTTCTAAAACTTTATACCCTTTTTTAAGAATATAATTCTCAGCTGTTTTCTCTCCCTTATCTCCTATTTCTTGTTGAATAGCCATTTTGAAATCGATTGCGGTACAAATTAATTGTTACTTGCTTCATTATCTGCAAACAATCGACTTTTTTTGCATTATGCATTCAAAAAATCCAACTAAAACCAATGCTTGGCAAAAACTGTCAGCACATTTCAACGATACTAACCAACACTTGATCAAAGACTATTTTAGTCAAGACCAATTAAGGTTTGATAAATTCAATCTTAAACTGAACGATATATTGATTGATTTTTCGAAGAACAGAATTACGAATGAAACGCTTGAATTATTAATTGGGTTGGCAAATGAGTGCGACTTAAAAGATTCCATTTCTGATATGTTATCGGGTAAAGAGATCAATCATACTGAAAAACGAGCGGTATTACATACTGCACTTAGAAACAGGAAAAATAGCCCTGTTATGATTGATGGTAAAGATGTAATGCCCCAAATTAATCATGTGCTTGCAAAAATGAAATCCTTTTCGGATAAAGTGCATTCTGGAGAATGGAAAGGGTATTCTGGTAAAAAAATCGAATCAATTGTAAATATTGGAATTGGCGGGTCTGACCTTGGCCCTGTAATGGTTACAGAGGCATTAAAGCCGTATAAAGTAGAAGGCATCGAAACCTATTTTGTTTCGAATGTGGATGGAACCCATATTGCAGAAACTTTAAAAAAGGTTGACCCAGAAACAACCTTGTTTTTAGTGGCTTCAAAAACTTTTACAACACAAGAAACCATGACAAACGCCCACTCGGCTCGCACTTGGCTGCTTGATTTTTACAAAAAAGAAAAGTCTATTGCTAGCCATTTTGTGGCGCTATCTACCAATGCCAAATCTGTTGGTGATTTTGGAATAGATACAAATAATATGTTCGAGTTTTGGGATTGGGTAGGCGGCCGTTATTCTCTTTGGTCTGCCATTGGCTTGTCCATTTCACTTACTATCGGCTATTCTAATTTTGAGCAATTACTTAAAGGTGCTCATGCAATGGATACTCATTTTGAAGAAGCATCATTTGATAAAAACATACCCGTAATACTTGCACTAATTGGTATTTGGTATACTAATTTTTATGGCTTCGAGTCTGAAGCTATTCTACCTTACGATCAATACATGCACCGGTTTGCAGCCTATTTTCAGCAAGGCAATATGGAAAGCAATGGCAAGTCAGTTGATAACTCTGGCAACAAAGTAGCGTATCAAACAGGCCCAATTATTTGGGGCGAGCCTGGCACCAATGGACAACATGCATTTTACCAACTAATCCATCAAGGCACAAAAATTATACCTTGCGATTTTATTGCTCCGGCTAAGAGCCATAATCCAATAGGAGATCATCATCCTAAATTAATGGCTAACTTTTTTGCACAAACCGAAGCTTTAATGAATGGAAAAACCAAGGAAGAAGTGCAATCTGAGTTAGAGAAAAACGGATTATCAAAAGAAGACCTTGCCCACTTATTGCCCTATAAAATATTTGATGGCAATCGACCTACAAACTCAATCTTAGTAAAGGAAATAACACCGTTTACATTGGGTAGCCTCATTGCGATGTATGAGCACAAAATATTTGTGCAAGGAGTAATATGGAATATTAATAGTTTTGATCAATGGGGCGTGGAACTAGGCAAGAAGCTTGCAGGAGAGATATTGCCAGAATTATCTGATGATAGCCCTATTGATTCTCATGATAGCTCAACCAACGGGTTAATCAATCAGTATAAAATCTTAAAAAATGAGTAACACCAAATTATATCCATTAAAATTCGAGCCTATTTTAAAGAACAAAATTTGGGGCGGAACAAAGCTTAAATCATTATTAAATAAGCCTACTAACAGCCCTGATTGTGGCGAATCTTGGGAGATATCGGGAGTGCCCGGAAATATTTCTATGGTTTCTGAAGGCTTGCTCATGGGCAAGTCTTTGGTAGAGCTAACAAAAGAGTATAAAGGCAAATTGGTTGGCAATAAAGTATTTGAGCAATTTAATTCAGACTTTCCTTTATTAATCAAATTTATTGATGCCAATCAAGACTTATCTATCCAGGTACACCCAGGCGATGTTATGGCCAAAGAACGACATAACTCATTTGGTAAAACCGAAATGTGGTATGTGGTAGATGCCGAACCAGACGCTAGCCTAATTGCAGGCTTTAATAAACCTACATCAAAAGAAGAGTATTTAGAATATTTTAATTCTGGCAGGCTAACCCAGTTACTAAACCAAGAGCAAGTTAAAAATGATGATGTGTTTTTTTTGCCAGCAGGCAGAGTACACACCATTGGTAAAGGGTTGCTAATAGCAGAAATTCAGCAAACATCGGATATAACGTATCGAATTTACGACTTCGACCGAAAGGATGCTGATGGAAATACCCGTGAACTTCATGTAGAAGAAGCGATAGATGCTATTGATTATACATTTTATACAGGCTATAAAACCGAGTATGATAAATCATCTCAAGAAGTTCTTCTAGAAGAGTGCAAGTATTTTACAACCAACCGCCTTTTAATAAAAGATACAAGTACACGAGATTATGCTAACATTGATTCGTTTATCGTTTTAATGTGCTTACAAGGAAATGGCTCTATTGAGCATGCAGGAGGTTCGGTAAAATACAATTTAGGCGATACTATTTTGATACCCAATCAACTACAAACTATTACAATTAACACCACAAGTACCACTAACTTATTAGAAGTTTATGTGCCATAACTGGGCCAAAACAGTTTGTTTTTTACGATATTAATTAGAGGAAATTTAGTTTATTAATTACAACTTAGTTTTATTGCGGTATGCTACTCGATTTACTTCTTTGGTCTGGGTATTTCTTTTTTATTCTACTACTAATAGGTTTGGTAAAACCTTGGTATATGCTTTGGTGGGAAGTAACCCAAACTCGCAAAAGAGTGATTTATTTATATGGCACAATTTCGATAGCATTACTGCTAACTCACCTCATTTTATCAATAGTTTTGTGAGTTTTTCTCCCTAGTTTTTAGCCATTTTTGATGCTTTTAGAGAAAATAAGCAACCTTTTGTCTGTTCATGTCATCTTTTATATACAACAACAAAAACTCAAAAAACAACATGAAAAATTCAATCATTATGGGCGTACTTTTAACAGTTATTAGTACAGTCTCGTTCGCATTTACTGGTATAACTGAGTTTAGCAATACCTCTAAGTTTCAAGTAGTGGAAAACACTGACAACAGGTATGATTTATATTATGTTAGTGAAAATATTGATAATGTAACCATTCGTATTTTAGATAAAAAAGGCAAACTTGTTAACACTGATAGAGTAACTAAAGTTAAAGCCTTTAAAAGAACTTATAATTTAAAAGGATTGCCTGCTGGCAACTATACCATTAAAGTTTAAAATGGTGAAGGAAAAGCAACTCAAAATATTTTCCATAAGCCCACAAGCATTGTTAATTTACATGCAATCGTTGGTCAATTACCAAACGTAAATAAGTTTAAAGTATTTGTAGCACCTTCGTATGAAAACAAAAAAGTGGAAGTAACCATTATAGATGACCCAGGGAATGTGCTAAAAACAGAGCCTATTAGTGCTAAAGCAGGATTTTCTAAAATATATGATCTTACAAAGGTTAACGGTAGCCAAGTAACTTTTAAACTTAGTAATGGAAGCGAAAAATATTCATTTACAAGAAACCTAAAATAATAGGGTTGATAGATGGCGACTTAAGTCGCAGAAGGCAGTGCTTTTAGCACTGCCTTATTTTTTTGATTTATCCTTAACCGATAGCCCTAAAACAAACTCCGCAACCACTTCAATATTATCTGGGTAGCCAATTACAGCATTAATCTTAATGCCTTTAGTCACCCGCTCTTTGGTTCTAATGGTTTGCTCTACCATTTCTTGAATGGTTAAGCCTTCATCTGAAATAAAACACACATCGCTTTCTGGCCTTTTTATAAAATCAGCTTCAAAGCTTTTAAAGGCAATGGATAATTTAGCTTTCATTTTATCAGCAATGTAAAACGATTGAAAAGCCCCTGCTAGGTCAGCTCCAATGGCTAAAGCTCCAAAATACATGGAGCCTAAATGATTTTTAGTTTTCCGCCCTAGCTTAATTTTTACTACCATCCGGCTATCAGTTAATTCTAACAACCTAGGTTTTACAAAACCAATTAATGGAATTTT
>CAZQWZ010000181.1:0-5375 GCA_964596935.1 uncultured Roseivirgaceae bacterium | reverse complement strand
CCGCTCGATAACTTCTTGACTCATGATACTCGTTGATTTTATTATACTTGGTTAATTTAAATCGCTGTAAAGGTATGATTAATTTATTGTACTTTTTGTGATAATTATCTCACAATTTTTCTTTTAAAAATTGACCTGTATGGTTGTTTTTTTTCTTTGCCAAATCTTCGGGTAAACCTGCAAAACTTACCTGCCCTCCTTGGTCTCCGCCATCAGGGCCAAGGTCAATTACCCAATCCGCACATTTAATAATTTCTACATTATGTTCTATCACTAAAACTGTGTTTCCCTGTTCTATTAGGGCATTCATCGCCTTCAACAACTTACTAATATCATAAAAATGAAGCCCTGTTGTAGGCTCATCGAAAATGAATAATATGTTTTGGTTTCCTGCCTTTCCTTTTCCTAAAAACGAAGCCAATTTTACCCGTTGCGCTTCGCCTCCACTTAGCGAACTTGAAGACTGCCCAAGTGTAACATATCCTAAGCCAACTTCGGCCAATGGCATAAGTTTTTTTAGTACCGTAGGAACCTCCTTAAAAAACGCCAATGCTTCATCAATCGTTAGGTGAAGCACTTCACTAATATTTTTATCATTGAAGTTTACTTCCAATACTTCCCGCTTAAATCGATGGCCTTTACATTCCTCACAATCGAGTACAATGTCGGCCATAAATTGCATTTCAATTTTTACAGTGCCTTCTCCAGAGCATGTTTCGCAACGGCCCCCTTCTACATTAAAAGAAAAATGAGCAGGTTTATAGCCTCTTTGTTTTGATAATTGCTGATCTGCAAAAAGCTGCCGTATGGCATCGTAGGCTTTTACATAAGTTACAGGGTTTGAACGGGAGGATTTGCCAATTGGGTTTTGATCTACAAATTCAATTTGGCTCACCTCTTTATAATCACCCGATAATTGATCGAACTTGCCTGTGGCAATATTAACCGTACCCAAAATTTTACCCAATGCCGGATATAAAATTTTTGTAACCAAAGTTGATTTGCCAGAACCACTTACCCCTGTAATAGCGGTTAAGGCTCCCAAGGGAAAATCAACAGTAATGTTTTGCAGATTGTTTTCTCTAGCACCTGTTATGGTAATTGATTTATTCCAAGTTCTTCTTCTATCTGGCACCTCTATTTTATCTCGACCCGTAAGATAACGGGTGGTATAGGTATCGCCATTTGAAATCTCATCAAAAGATCCTTGAAAAACCAATTCGCCACCATGAGCTCCCGCATCTGGGCCAATGTCAATAATTTGATCGGCAGCTTTCATTACTTCTTCTTCGTGCTCTACTACAATTACTGTGTTTCCACTATTCTTTAAATCATTAAGCACTTCAACCAGCCTTTGTGTGTCTTTGGGGTGTAGCCCAATACTTGGCTCATCAAGTATATACATAGCACCTACCAGTACACTTCCTAAAGAAGTTGAAAGTTTAATCCGTTGATATTCACCACCAGAAAGGGTTGCCGTTTTTCTGTTGAGAGTTAGGTAGCCTAACCCAACCTTATTAAGATAACCCAATCTGTTTTGTACTTCTTGCACAATCCTTTTTGCAATGGCATAATCGTGCTTACTTAATTCAATCGTTTTAAAAAAAGCATTTAACTCATCTACCTGCATAAGCACCATATCTACTATGGTCCTATTTGCAACATGTACATAAGCAGCATCTTTCCGCAGCCTTGTTCCTTTACAATCGCTGCAAACCGTGCGCCCACGATATCGTGATAGCATTACTCGATACTGAATTTTAATGGTGCGAGCTTCAAGAAACTTTATAAACTTATTCAGCCCTTTAAAACTTCCTTTCCCTTCCCAAAGCATTTCGTATTCCTCAGTAGTAAGGTCTTGCACGGCTCTGTGGATTGGAAAACCAAGCGTAGGGGCTTCATTAATTAATGGCACCAACCATTTTTTCATGGTTTCGCTACGCCAAGGTGTAATGGCACCTTCGTAAATTGATAAGCTTTTATCAGGGATGATAAGGTCGGGGTCTATACCCAATATGTTTCCAAACCCTTCGCAGCGTCTGCAGGCTCCGTAAGGATTATTAAAACTGAAAAAATTAACCGTTGGGCGTTCAAACAAAATACCATCACTCTCAAACTTATCAGAAAATGTTTTTTTTGCCTTATCGATTACATTTATATGGCAAACCCCGTCTCCTTCAAATAAAGCTGTTTGAACAGAATCTGCCATTCGGTATTGGTTGTCTTCATCATGCGCAACAGCACCTCTGTCTATAAGCAGCTCCATAGGCTGGCCTTCAATTTGAGAAGGATCCTCAACCAAATCTTCAATATAAACTGGTTTATCATTAACAATAAGTCGTGAATAGCCTTTACCCAATAATGTATTTAGCTCCTCAACAACTGTTCTGTTTTTATCCATCGCGTGAGGGCTAGTAATCATATAGCGTTCACCTTCCTCAAACGACACCAAGTAATCAACCACATCAGATACTGAATGGCTCGATACTTCTTTACCACTTTTAGGAGAAATGGTTTTGCCAATTCGAGCAAAAAGCAGCTTTAAATAATCGTAGATTTCTGTGGTGGTACCAACCGTTGACCTCGGGTTGTTGGTGTTAACTCGTTGCTCAATAGAAATAGCAGGAGAAACACCCTTGATATAATCAACTTCTGGCTTTTCCATTCGCCCCAAAAACTGGCGTGCATAGGAGCTAAGGCTTTCAACATACATGCGTTGGCCTTCGGCAAAAAGGGTGTCAAATGCCAGCGAAGATTTGCCTGAACCTGACAAGCCTGTAACCACCACCATTTTGTTTCGAGGAATGGCAACACTTAAGTTTTTAAGGTTGTTTACCCGAGCATTTTTAATAATAATGTATTCTTTGGGGTCTAGTTCTTCAAAATCCTGACCTGTGCTTGATGTATGGTTTTGCATGGAGCGCAAATATAATCAATGGTAAATCTAAATTAGATGTGAAGTTCTAAAATGAAAATGGGCTAACTAAAACACATATCTCATTCCTGTTTATACGATTAATTCCTATCTATAACAAACTGGTCGTAGGATCGCTACGCTTAACCTACGACTAGAGAGATTACTAAATCCTCGGGCGTTGTTATTTTTAATTAATTCGGCTAAGTTCTAAATAATACAGTAAAAATGCTTAGTATCCCATTAAAACCACCCCTGCAAGTCATTCCGTAGGAATCTTAGCCATGTAGCCAGTTACTATAAATGGCTAAGATTTCTCCGTTGCACTACGAAATGACGTTCTTTGAGTTTTTAGCAAATAGCAATAAGTGTTTATCAGATAATAAAAAATTACTGTACTAGGCAGAACTCAGCCATTAATTTCTACTATAATCCTTCTTCTTTATTTTTTTAGCAGGTTTTTCTCTTCTAAAAACAGGGCCGCTAAACACCAAGTATATTTTTTGCATTTTTAACGAAGCCATATTTACAGTTTGCCCATTATGGATAAAATCTCTTGAAGTGGAAGTTACATCGCCTATATAGCCAAACTCTATACGCAGCCAGCGGGTTTGATAACGCAGGTTGAGATTTATGCCCATGGTTATAGGAACAAAAGAGTTGCTCCCATCCACAATCCATTCTGCTAACCACTTATCAAGGTTAGGAGAAATCTCTCGTTCTAATGGCCACTGCACTCTAAAATTAAGCCCTCCGTAAAGTGTAAGCCTTCTGGTTGGTTTTAGAATAGATGTATTGATGGAATAATCGAAGGTGGGTGCCTTCATAAAAATTGGCATATTCAAATATATTAATTGCCCTGGATACACAAGATTATACTCTGGGAACATAATACTAAAGGCTAATACTTGATACATCTGAATTTTACCAATGGAATGATCCATTGAAACCGTATAGATGGTTCTTGAATCCATTGAACGTTGAGATTTATACCCTATGGCTGTGTCTCCAACATAGGTATAGCTTGATGTACCCCATTGATCGGCCCTGCCTAAACCAATACTAATTTTGTTTATTTGGCTCAATGAGGTTAATGAAAGAAGAGACAGTAGGAATAGAAATATATAATTTTTCATCAAAGTCTAAATATACAATACATATTATAAATATAATTTAACAACACCTGAGCGATTTCTAAATCGCTCAGGTGTTGTTACTTTTAATTAGTTCTTAATAAAATCCTTCTTCTTTATTTTTTTAGCAGGCTTTTCTCTTCTAAAAACAGGCCCGCTAAATACTAAATACATTTTATTCATTAAGAACTTTCCCATTGGCACAATTTGCCCATTATGTTCAAAGTCTCTTGTGGATGAAGTAAAATCACCTATATACCCTAATTCAACACGCAGCCACCGTGTTTGGTAGCGCAAATTTAAGTTTATTCCCATGGTAATGGGTGCTACTGAACTATTGGCATCTAAAATTAAATCTTCCAAAGCATCACTAGAGACATAGGCTGGTCCTTTTACAGGCCACTGACCTCTAAAATTGAGACCTCCTAGCACTGAAAAGTGTCGAGATAGTTTTAGCAGTCTAGTATTTATCGAATACTCAAAAGTAGGCACCTGCATAGAAGTTTTAGTTGTGGCGTATGGCCTAATTGTACTCGGCATACGAATGCTATGGCCTGGATACATTACATTAAAGGAAAGTATATGGTATAGGTTTAGCTTATTGATAGAGTGGTCTAATGTTATTACATAGGTAGTTCTGGAATCTAAAGATGATTGAGTTTCATAAGCAATAGCGGTGTCTCCAATATTTGTGTAAAATGAAGTACCCCACTGATCGGTTCTACCTATACCAATGCTAATTTTGTTTATTTGACCAAATGTGCATAAGGAGGCAAAGAAAAATAGCAGTATTGCATAAGCATATTTCATAATTTCAGTACATTTTGTAAAATAACCGAACATGGCACATTGCCATGTTCGGGAGTGAAATTAGTATTGAGTTAGTTCAAACTCAAAGTTTGACAATGTGTTTTTTGTTGGAGGCGTAGTATTTTCACAGAAAAATACATCTTTATCCCCACAATCTTTGGCAGAAAGCCCTTTACTACTTGTCCAAGTTTTTTCTACTATCACAGTTTTGCCATTAATTTTGGAAATAAGCGAATATGTTTTATCATAGGTTTGCCATGCCCAAGGCACATCGTCTTCTTCAAAAACAAAATAAGCCTCTGTATCTCCGTTATCCTCTAGATTCCAATTATTAAACTGACGGTTCATAGTTAACCATTTGCCATCTTTCCAACTAGATCTTGTACCATAAGTAAAAGAAGCATCCATAAATTGGGTAATGCTTGTATCCCAATTTCGCATTTGCACAAAACGCATCTCAGGTCTGCCAAGGGGCCAGTCTTCAGCTTTTTTAAGTTGTGCTGTGCTAGGGAACCTCA
>CAZQWZ010000180.1:0-5380 GCA_964596935.1 uncultured Roseivirgaceae bacterium | reverse complement strand
TTAAGGTATATGGCGAAATGCACCGTTATATACCAGTAATTGCCAAATGGCATGGGTTTACCAAAATTGGCGAAAAAGTAGTAGAGCACCGAAGCAGAAAATTTGGCACGACCAAGTTTGGCATCGAACGATTTGTATTCGGGTTCCTCGATCTATTGTCAATCACGTTCGTATCAAAATTTAAGAAAAGCCCAATGCACTTTTTTGGGCTATTGGGTACGCTCTCCTTCTTATTTGGATTTATTTCAACCATTTGGCTAATATGGAAGAAAATGGAAGCGGTTTATATTTTAAAAATTCCTGTTGCTCGCGAAGTGGTAGATCAACCACTTTTCTTTTTGGCTTTGGTAGCCATTATTGTGGGAGTGCAGTTGTTTATGGCTGGCTTCCTTGGCGAATTGCTTGTAATAAATAAAGCCGAAAATGATGAATATCTAGTAATTGATACTATTGGTTTAGAAAAAAAATAGAAACATCCGTCATTCCTGCGTACGCGTGTCGCAGAATCTTTAGCGTAAGCACAGGCAGGAATCCGTAAATTAGGAAAGCAGTTCTAGTAAATCCTGTTTTTTTGAATCCATCAAAGAAAATAATTTATTAAAATTGCAAGCAGTTAAAATTACGAATGCGTTTATACTCTATCATAATTCCAGTTTACAACCGGCCCTCCGAAATTGATGAGTTGCTTAACTCATTAACAAAACAGGTTTATACCAATTTTGAAGTAGTAATTATAGAAGATGGCTCTCAGCAACCTTGTAAAACGGTTATAGATAGTTATAGCTCTAAACTTAAAATTGCATACTATTTTAAAGAAAATGCAGGGCAAGGTTTTGCCCGCAATTATGGCTTTGAAAAAGCCAATGGAGATTACTTTATAGTTTTCGATTCTGATTGCTTAATACCAGCTAATTATTTAGAAGTAGTTAACAAAGCCATAGAAGCTAATAAATGGGATGCATTTGGCGGCCCCGATAAGGAGCACGAAAGCTTTACGTTAGTTCAAAAAGCCATCAGCTACTCTATGACTTCGCCTTTTACTACAGGTGGTATTAGAGGAAATAAAAAGCACACGGGCACTTTTCATCCTCGTAGTTTTAATATGGGTATTTCCAAAGAAGTGTTTGCTAAAACCAATGGCTATAAAATTACCCGAATGGGAGAAGATATAGAATTTAGCATTCGCATAATCGAAAATGGTTTTAAGGTTGGTTTAATACCAGAAGCATTTGTGTACCATAAACGCAGAACAAACTTGCTGCAGTTTTATAAGCAGCTTCACTTCTTTGGTAGAGCACGAATTAATATAAGCAGGTTTTACCCAAAAGAGTTAAAGTTAGTACATGCTTTCCCTTCCTTATTTTTACTTGGGGTGTGTGTTTTGCCAAGCCTTTATGTATTGGCTCCACTGCTTTTTAAGGTTGGAGTTGGGCTTTTATCTGTTTTTTACCTTGCGATATTTTTGCATAGCTCAGTTAGTATGAAAAATCCAATAATTGGGCTTTTATCCTTGGCAACTTCCACTATTCAGTTGTTGGCGTATGGAATTGGATTTGTGAGTGAAGGCATTAAAAAAATTGTTAAAAATTAAGAGCAGTATTAAACACTAAAATCAGGTTTTCTGCTAAATCCTTCATATTTACATTATGGATTCAATTCTAATAAACCCACAGAACGAGCAATAATTTACATTTGTAAGTCAGTTACTTAACAAACTCGGTGTGGTTTCTAAAGTTTTTACCGAAGAAGAAAAGGAAGACCTTGGATTATCTATTTTAATGAAAGATGTAAACAGGTCTGAAAAAGTGTCTGAAAGTGAGATTTTGAAGAAGCTATCTGGCGATGAAGGTTGAGTTTTTAAAGAAATTCAGTAAAGACCTTGATAATATTAGCAGAAAGAAAAGGCATTAATTTTTGATGCAATTGAATTGATAAAAGCAGCAAATAATTTAAGAGATATTCCTAATGTTAAAAAGCTTACTGGATTTCCAAATGCATATAGGTTAAGGCTTGGGAAGCTAAGAATTGGTATTTTTCTAGAAAAAAATATTGTTCAATTTGCTAGAGTTGCGCACCGAAAAGAAATTTATAAGATATTTCCATAACTATCCTTTTCTACTCTTTCCTACAATAAAACACAGGCTCGTCCAATGGCAAGGCATAGCGTTTAACCTCTTCCATAGGCAACTTTTCAAAATACCTATTCTCATCTACTTTAAAACCTACCAATCGTAACCGGTCTGCATAATCTTTGCCATACATACGCACATGGTCACTTTGACCAAAGGCTTTTTCGCGTGCATTAGGCGATGTGATATTTTTATCTTCATACGTAACATCAAGCAATGGATAAAAAAGAGGCACTTGTAGTATGGCAAAACCACCTGGCTTAAGTACTCTGTAAATTTCGCTCATGGCTTTATAATCATCAGCAACATGCTCCATTACATGGTTGCAGAAAACAACATCAAATTTGCCTTCGTCAAAAGGAATATCGTGTACATCTAGTTTTACTTTGGCTAGAGGAGATTCAATATCAGCGGTGATGTAATGCTCTCCATGGATTTTTTCAAACCGATCTATAAAGCAGAGTTCAGGTGCTATATGTAACACATCTAACTTGCTCTTAAAAAAAGGAGTTTCATTCTTTAAGAATAGCCACATCATTCGGTGCCGTTCTAAACTAAGGCAGTTGGGGCATAGTGCATTACTTCTGGCTTTTCTTCCATAAGGTAAAAAAGTTCGAAAATTATAATCACATACAGGGCAGTTAACTTTATTGCCGATATAGAATATAGATACAATTTTTAATCCCCAATGGCTAAATAGTTGCAGGTATTTTCGGGGTATATATCGTATTAAGAAAGATATTATATGCTTCATTCTATCTGTACGTCATTCCTGCGAAGGCAGGAATCTGTAACTATGATCTTCCCTCTAAGAGATTCCTGCCTTCGCAGGAATGACGTTGATTATTGTGTTGCAATAATAGTATAATTGAGGCAATTTTTAGAGAATATAATTTTGTGATTTACACTTTTTTAAGTTTGTAACACTGAACCTATAATAGGTTGAAAAAACTATTTGATACAATTTTAATTATCTATGTTGTATCGATTGATAAGATTCTTCACCCTGTTCTGAATGATGAGGTTATTTTAATTTATACATAAAATGAAGAAAGAGCGTTGATGTGTTTAGAAAGTATTATTTTTCCAAAAATCCATTTTAATGAAGTCAAGGTTGTTTTTTATTTTTCTGTTTTTAACGGTTAGCACCCATTTGGTAGTTGCACAAGAAACTAGGCCTAAAACCAATTCAATAGATCCTAATTCTAGTTTTAATAAAAAGAAAGAGCGTCCCGATAGAAATCATTATATGACGATTATAAAAAATGATACGAAGGGTATTCTGTATGGTAATAAATGTTTTGAAGATTTTACCCGCAGCATCGGCTTTACCTACTCTGTTCAAATAAAGGGAAACTCTGGGAGTTTAAATGGAGCTGGCAGGTTTTTTCATAATGCAGGAGTAAAAACGGCTTTGTTTTTTACCGCTTGGCCTTGGTGGAAACTACGGGTTAATAAAAAGAAAAAGGACTGCCGTAAACTTAGTGGCGACTTCGTTGGCTAGCCCTTTTTCTCCTTAATTTATTGCTGTTGTAAATGGGGGTCAATTGCGATTGAGCAAAATAATAGGGTCTAATCTAGTTTAAAGGTAATTGGAAGTATTATTTTAACATCTAATGGCTTGCCCTCAGTAGATCCTGGAATCCATTTGGGCATACCGTTAATAATCTTTAAGGCTTCTTGATCACATTTGTCTCCAATTCCCTTTATTAGGTTAACATTGGTTACCGAGCCATCTTTTTGAATTACAAAAGCCACTAACACTTTCCCTTCAATTCCTGCTTGTTTAGATTTTTCTGGATAATTGATGTTGGTTTTAATATATGAAAACAAAGCAGATTGACCACCAATAAATTTAGGCATCGTTTCTGCTGAAAACATAGAACTGTCCGAAATGGAAAATTCTAGTACTTCTGTAATATTTTCAAAATTTGTATTATTAATTATAGTGGGTTGTTTTGTTAAAGAAAAAGTAATAGGCAATACCATTTTTACATTTACGGGCACTCCTTTTTGAGAGCCGGGCTTCCAATCAGGAGAGTTACTAATGAGTGCTAGTACTGCTTTATCACAATTTTCTTCTAGTCCTCTAAGTATTTTTGCAGACTCCACTTTGCCCGTTTTGGTAATAACAAACTCAATAAATACTTTGCCTTCAATTCCGTCTTTTTTTGCTTTGGCAGGGTAAGTTAAATTTGCTTGTATATATTCATAATAAGCAGTCATCCCACCTTCAAATGTGGGCTGATTATCCACTTTGGTAAATATCACTTCGTTTGATAATACACTTAACTCTAGCTCGTTTTGCGTATTACAAGCTATTATGCTACTTGTTAATAACAATACTATAAGGTTTAAATTTTTCATATTAGGTTGTTTTAGTTTAGTTTAAATGTGATTGGTAAAGACATACTTACTTTAACTGGTATTCCTCGTTGTTTGCCAGGATTCCACTTAGGAGCATTTTGCAGTGCTTTTATGGCAGCTTCATCGCAACCGGCACCAATGCCCCTAGTAACCTTTATATTGGTTATGTTGCCTTCTTTATCTATTACAAAACTGAGAAACACTTTGCCGTCAATGCCCATTCGCCTTGCTTGTGAAGGGTACTTCAGTTTTTTATTGATGTATTTATAAAAGGCTGCATAGCCACCATTAAAGGTTGGTTGGTGTTCTACAAATCGGAAAATGGCATTTTTGTCAAATTCATCATCTGGCTCTTCTAATTCGATTAATGCTTCAATTTCAGTTTCATCGGTTATGTCAATATCTAGATCTACGTCAATTTCGTTTTCAATTTCCTCCTCGTTTGGTACTTCAATAATTTCGGGTTGTTGAATTTTAGGAGGTGGAGGCAGGTGCTCCGTTGGAGGAATTTCTGTCATCTCTTCAAAATCATCATTAATGGTGGTTAACTCTAATAATGAACCATCATCGTATGATTTATATTCGAAAGCAAACAGAACCAAAGCCAAACTAATTACTAGCCCAATGTTCATAAATAACGCTGACTTTTTTCGTAGATCAGCTTGAGGGTTTTTCTTGTTTTCCATAGCAATAACTAATTGATTAATTATAAAACTAAATAATTAGTTATAGAAAACAAAATAAAACCTTAGAAATATTTCTAAGGTTTTATTTTGCTAGTTTTTTTTTAAAACCTCCTATAATTGGTATTGAGGTTGCTTCGTGCCTTCCATTGACGTAGTTTGTAATAAATTGATTATCAGCACTATAAAATTATTGCTAAA
>CAZQWZ010000179.1:0-5457 GCA_964596935.1 uncultured Roseivirgaceae bacterium | reverse complement strand
CCGCAAAGCCTTTTTTAACTAATGCTTCTGTGGTTTCTATACCATTAGGCCAATTATCTTTATCCCACCACCTTTCTTTAGATCCTCCCATACCATCAATTAATAACACTACCGGAAAAGGGGCTTTTCCATTTTTTGGAATTGCTAAATAGGCACCCACTCTTTCGTTAACTCCCGTAAAATAGAATTCTTCTCTTGTGTGGCTGGGGTATTTTACAGTTTGAAGAGCTAGAGGGTTAATAGGCAAGGTTTTATCATACCTATATAATTCCTTTATTACTTCAAACCCTTCATCGCCAATGGCGGGTTGCCCATAAACTAAAAATGGAAGAAAAATAAATGCTAATAATAGAAGCGCGTTAGCGAGGTTTTTTTTCATCATCAATTCGCTTAAACATCATTTTAATTATTCTTGAAATTGAAGATGTAAATTTTTGTGGATCTCTGTCCATCACACTTTCAAGTTGCGATTGTGCTATTATACTACCTGTTGCATCATTCATTATAACAAGTGTAAGTGCACCTTCGGTATAATTAAAACTATCTTGTTTGGTATCAACCCAGGGTTTATAAATTACGGCAGAATCTAATCGAGTATCTACCATATCACGAATAAGCATCATATAGGTAATAATAATATCTGCCGTATCGGCTTGTTCTGTTAAGCCCCAGCCTATCATTTCATCACTTATGGCTTGGTTAATTAATAACCTGTTTTCGGGATTATCATATTCTGGCTGTGTGATATTTACTCCATTTAGATGCTCAACAATTCGGAAGGTGTGAAAATCATCAAATGAAGTTCCTGGAGAAACTATTGTTGTAAAAGAAGAAACTTTACAACCAAAAACAAATAGAAATATTAACCCCTTCTTCATATTCTAATATACGATATTTTCTAAGATATTATTAGTTCTACTTCTTATCAATTTCTTTCCATATTAAGGAGCTTGCTCCTAAAATGGCGGCATTTCTATTTTGTAAACCAGATACAAGAAGTTTTACTTTCCCTTTAAAATTTCGAAGCATATTATCTTCCATATGAAATTTAGCAGGTTTTAATAAGTGATCTCCTGCATTTACCAAACCACCAAAAAGAAAAATAGCTTCGGGGCTAAAGTGTGCAACTGTATCTGCCAGTTTCATTCCTAATACTCGGCCTGTGTATTCAAATGCTTGCTGTGCAATAAAATCGCCTCGCAAGGCGGCATCTGTAATCATATGGCCTGATAAATCATTAAATGATACGCCTCTTAATTCGCTATCGCATAAATAATCGGCTAATAACTTATAAACGGTACGTTTAATGCCTGTGGCTGAAACATAGGTTTCTAAACAGCCTTTTCTTCCGCAACCGCATGTTCTGCCAAACACATTTACCAAAGTGTGGCCTATTTCACCCGCAAAACCATCGCTGCCATAAATAACTTCTCCGTTGGCCACAATGCCACTTCCAAGGCCTGTTCCTAAAGTAAAAACAATAAAATCTTTCATCCCTTGGGCTCCGCCAAATGTCATTTCACCAATGGCTGCCGCATTAGCATCGTTGGTAAGTATTATAGGAATATCTTTAAAGAAACTAGCAAGTTCTTTGGTAAACTCAACAGTTCCTTTCCACTCTAAATTAGGTGCTTCTTCAATAGTGCCTCTATAATAATTTCCATTGGGTGCTCCAACACCAACTCCTACTAATTTATGTGATGGTATCTGTTTTCTAACTTCTTCAACCTTAGAAACAAGGTGAGTTAAATAATCTTTAAATATAGGATAGCCTTTTGTTTTGCAAGTTCCTTCTGCAACTATATCTCCCTTTTTATCAACCAGCCCAAATTTGGTATTTGTGCCACCTACATCAATTCCTAAAACTAACTCTTGCATGTATTTTAACTATTTACACTTCTCTTTCAATTCTTTCTTGGCTTCTAAAAATCCAAGTTCAACGGCCTTTTTCAAATCTAAACATCCATCAAACTTATTATTAAGTTTAAATTTTGATTGGCTTCTAAAATAATAATTTTCTGGATTATTAGGATCAAGGTCTATTGCAACAGTATAATCCTGAGCAGATTCTATAAACTTATTATCCTCAAAATAGGCAGCTCCTCTGTTCTCGTATAATAACGGGGCAGATGGTTCTATTTCAATGGCCAATCCATAATCCTCAATTGCCATTTCATATTGCTGCGCATTATAGTGCACAACCCCTCTTAAATTATACAGCTCTGGATCTGGCTCATACTTCAGTTCAAAAAGCACAATTGCTTGTGAATAATCAGTTATTGCCTCCTTATAATTTTCTAGCTCATTATAAACCAATGCTCTACTTGCATACTTTAATTCATCTAGTGAATCAAGCGTTATAGATTTGGTATAATCGGCAAGTGCATATTCTAGGGCACCAATTTCAAATTCTGCATCTGCTCGTAACCGATAGGTTTCTGCATCCATCGAATCTAGTTCAATCGACCTATTAAAATCATCAATAGCTCCTACATACTCTTCTAAATCTGACCGAACAAACCCTCTGTTATAATATAAATCAGCATCCGTTGGATCAAGTTCTATTGCTTTTGAAAAATCGAAATAGGCATTTTCATTAGCACCAATACCATAAAATGCAAACCCTCGATTTGAGTAAGCTTCCGTATAACCTGGTTTAAGCTCTATTGCTTGGGTAAAGTATTCGATAGATAGTTCGGGGTCTCCATTATAATGAATAGCTAATCCTTTAAAATTAAATGCTTCAGCAAAATCATTGTCAAGATCTATGGCAAAGCCAAAATCACCTGCAGCACCATAATAATCATTTAATAAAAACCGAAGTTTGCCTCTTTCAAAAAATAATTTTTTAGATAGCGGTTGTTGTTTAATTGCATATGAAAGGGTATCGTAAGCCTTTTCAAAATTTTCATTTTTAATTAACTCTTTGGCTATATTAATTGCGGTTGAATCTGATTGTGCAATTAACTGTATGCTCCATGTAAAATGGATGATGAAAATAAGCAAAACCGTTTTAGTCAAAGTGAGGTTGAAGAATTGTAAAGCGTTTTTCATGTATTTATAATTGATTTTCAATGATCACATGCCTGTATTGTTAGCAAATAGGAAGCTTTCATATATATAATTATCCATTTTTGTGTTATATGGATTAACATGTCGCTTTCATATAATTAGCATATTGATAAGTTCATCGTTTCAAATTTAGGATTAAATACTTTTGCTATAATCATAATGGGTATAAATAAGTATAAATGTTAACCAATTCGTTTCTGTTTATGACTCAATACTTAATAAAAGCAATATTTTTCTATCATTTTCTGAGCTTTTCTTGCACATAAGTAGTATTTTGCTTTTTCTTTGACAATTAATTAGAACTATAGTGCGTTTGTAGATTACCAACAATTACGGTATTTGCACTTAAAAGTGCTTTTTAAGCGTTTAAACAACTGAATGAGAAAACAATTTTGATGAAAAAAACAGATTATATGAAATCTATTCATAGTGTATCTAAAGCATTGGCTTTTGTAAGTTTATCTGCTTTGGTATTTGTGGCTTGTGGTAGAAGTGGTGGACAACCAACCAGTGAATATCCTGGACAATTTAGTAAGTCAACAGGATTAGCTTATAGTGAAAACTATGAAGATTCTGCTGGGTATAAAACCTATCCGTTTCACGGACAGCCCGAGGGACCAAACCTTGTTTTTATTGAAGGAGGTAGAATGGTTCTTGGTTCTTTTGAAGAAGACATTATGCTCTCAAGAGATAACATAGAAAGAACAGTAACCGTTGCTTCTTTTTATATGGATGAAACTGAAGTTGCTAACATTCACTGGTTAGAGTATATGTTTTATGTAGAAGCTTCAGATTCTATTAAAGAATTTAAAGATGGTATTCACCCTGATGAAGATGTTTGGAAAGCACGACTTGCTTTTAACGATCCTTACTCTGAACATTATTTAAAATATCCAGGTTTCCGTTATTTCCCAGTAGTGGGTGTTAGTTGGAGACAAGCTAATGATTATTCTAAATGGAGAACAGATGCCGTAAATATGGGATTAGAACAAGCTGCCATTGATAATGGTGATTGGGATCCTGAATTAATGGCAGAAGCAGAATCTGATGGTAGAATTCCATTAGAATCTGGAATTATTCTTCCTGATTACAGGTTGCCATCAGAAGCCGAGTGGGAATATGCTGCACAAGCTCTTATTGCTACTCAATGGTTAGATGAAAACCAAACTCATAGTAGATTATATCCTTGGGATGGGCACACATTAAGAAATCCATACGGTAAAGAAATGGGTTATTTCTTAGCCAACTTTAAAAGAGGTAGAGGTGATTATGCAGGTATTGCAGGTAAGCTTAACGATGGAGCTATGATTACCGCTTATATATATGAATATCCTCCAAACGATTATGGCCTTTATAATATGGCAGGTAATGTAAATGAGTGGGTACAGGATTTGTATCGTCCACTATCTTTTCAAGATATGGAAGATTTAAACCCTATGCGTAGAGATGGTTTTCTTGATGGCATTGAGAGCTACGATCCTTTAAAGCAATTAATAACAGATCACTCTAGAGTTTACAAAGGTGGCTCTTGGAAAGATGTAGCCTATTGGTTATCGCCAGGTACAAGGCGCTATTTAGATCAAGATTCGTCAACAGCAACCATCGGTTTCCGATGTGCTATGATTAGAGCCGGTTCTAATTACTAAAAACGCAGTTTTTGGCAAGACACTAAAAGCCACGCATACACTAATAAAATTAGTGTATGCGTGGCTTTTTTATGGAAAGGTGTTTTTTCTTTTTATTATACTAAGCTAAAGCCAAGCATGCAACACTAATTTTTGCTGCTCCAGATTCTATAATGGTTTGTCCACAACTTTCTAACGTTGCTCCTGTTGTAATTACATCATCTACCAATAAAACATGTTTCCCTTGTAAGTTTAAACCAACTACTTTAAAAGTTTGATCTACATTTTTCCATCGCTGCATTCTATTCTTTTTTGTTTGTGTGGTAGTTTTCACAATCCGCACCACAGCTGTTTCATCTAAGCTAACACCAAGCGAATCTCCCAAACCTTGTCCAATCAAAGCACTTTGGTTAAATCCTCTTAGGCGTAATTTACTTTTGTGCAACGGTATAGGAATAATAACATCAATTTTAGAAAACAAACCCAACTCTTTGCACCTATTGCCAAATAGTTTTCCTAACTCAAAACCTAGGGCTTGATCTCCATTATACTTTATGGCGTGTAATAAGTTTTGGGTTATGCCTTTTCGCTTAAATAATAAATATGCGTGCGCTTCTTCTAAATTAAGTCTGCCATAAAATCGTTGTTTCAAATCTTCCACTTTTGTAGTAAGCCGCTCGGGTAGGTTTGATAAACAGTGTAAACAAATTGATTCTTCTGTTTTTAAAAGTGGCCTTTTACATCCAGGGCAAATTTTAGG
>CAZQWZ010000178.1:0-5487 GCA_964596935.1 uncultured Roseivirgaceae bacterium | reverse complement strand
GTAAGCCTATTTTTATGTATCTTGAAGTTTTATCGGACAACAGTAATTCTATTTGCAAGATAATAAGGTCATATTTGTAATTAATCTATTTATTTCTATCTGTTAATTTGAATGTTATGAAGAATTTTAAACTAATTATCATCGCTATCGTCCTAATAGCAGGAATTTCTTCGCAAAATACTATTCAGGCGCAAACCTCAATGACAAAAATTCAATCGTTATACATCTATAACTTTATCAAGAATATACAGTGGACGAATGTAACCGATAAATACATCATAGGTGTTTATTCAAACTCTACTGTTTTCAATGAATTGAAAGGGATACTTTCTATTAGAAAGTTTAATGGAA
Source organism: uncultured Roseivirgaceae bacterium (assembly GCA_964596935.1). GTDB lineage: Bacteria > Bacteroidota > Bacteroidia > Cytophagales > Cyclobacteriaceae > JAKISE01. The sequence goes on along the minus strand of CAZQWZ010000178.1, from coordinate 5,136 downwards.
AATCCATAGAAGTAAAAAAAATAAGTACACCTGCTCAAGCATCTGAATGCCATATTGTTTTTGTTAGTTCTTCTAACGGAGGTATGGTTAAAAAAATAGTAGCAGGAGCCGACACTAAAAACACATTAATTGTTTCGGAAAGAGGGCAATTGAATAATGGAGCAGGAATTGCATTTGTTTTAGCTAATTCTAAACTAGGATTTAAAATAAATCAAGCAACTTGTAAGGCTGCGGGATTGCAAATTAGTGCCTCATTATTATCATTAGGGCATTAAACAGTTATTACCTAACCTAATAATTAAGCCATCCGCTAGCTAGCGGATGGCTTTTGCTTTTTGCAACTATTAGAACTAACTAACTTGAGACCCCGGCTTAACCTCTTCAGTAGGAGAAATCAACTTTAAACTACCATCAGCGTCTTCAGCCATCAATATCATTCCTTCAGATAACTCTCCCATCATTTTTCGAGGAGCCAAATTGATTAGTACAGCAACTTGTTTTCCAATGATGTCTTCAGGCTCAAAGTATTGAGCAATTCCACTTAAAATCGTACGCGTATCAACACCCGTATCCACTTGAATCTTTAGCAGCTTCTTCGATTTTTTCATTTTTTCAGCTGAAATTACCGTGCCAATTCTAATGTCCATTTTTACAAAATCATCGAACGTGATTTCTTCTTTTTGAGGCTCAGCCTCAACGTTAGCAAGCTTAGTTGCCTCTAACTTATTTATTTGTTCTTCCACTTCTTTGTCTTCAATCTTAACAAATAGTAATTCGGGTTTGTTTAATTGCGTTCCGGCATTTAATAAGTTATCTCTCCCTCCATTATCCCAACCGAGAGGTTTTAATGTTAATATTTTATTTAATTTATTGGTGGTATGAGGTAAAAATGGTTCTCCTAAAACAGATAGGTTTGCTACTATTTGCAAAGCAATATTCAATATGGTTTTAACTCTTTCAGGGTTTTCCTTTATTAGTTTCCAAGGTTCAGTTTCGGCTAAGTATTTATTACCTAATCTGGCAACGTCCATGTAAATACCTAATGCCTCTCTAAATCTGTATTTTTCAATAGAGTTAGAAATTTTGCTAGGCAATTCACTTAGGTGCTTTAGCACATCTTCGTCCTGAGAAGTCAATTTGCCTCTTTCGGGCACTATCCCATCGTAATATTTCTGAGTTAGCACCAAAGCCCTATTTACAAAATTGCCTAAGATGGCAACAAGCTCATTATTATTTCTTGCTTGAAAATCTTTCCAAGTAAAATCATTATCCTTTGTTTCTGGTGCATTAGAAGTAAGCACATACCTAAGAACATCTTGCTTATCAGGAAAATCTTCTAAGTATTCGTGCAACCATACAGCCCAGTTTTTTGAGGTTGAAATTTTGTTCCCTTCTAAATTTAAAAACTCATTTGCAGGCACATTATTGGGCAAGATATACTCACCGTGCTGTTTTAGCATCGAAGGGAAAATAATGCAATGAAATACGATATTATCTTTTCCGATAAAATGGAGCAATTTGGTATCATTTGATTTCCAATAAGGCTCCCAATCTTTACCTGTTGCCTTTGCCCAATCTTTAGAAGCGGAGATATAGCCAATTGGCGCATCGAACCACACATAAAGCACTTTTCCGCTTGCTTCTTTTAATGGAACAGGCACACCCCAATCTAAATCTCTAGTTACTGCGCGTGGGTGTAAACCTTGGTCTATCCAAGATTTACACTGGCCATACACATTGCTTTTCCAATCTTTTTTATGGCCATCAACAATCCATTCTTTTAACCAAGGTTCATATTTATCCAAAGGTAAATACCAGTGTTTGGTTTCTTTAAAAATAGGAGTTTCTCCACTTAAGGCTGATGTAGGATTTATTAACTCAGTAGCATTTAAGGTAGAACCACAAGATTCGCATTGGTCTCCATAGGCTCCATCTTTACCACACGATGGGCAAGTACCAACAATATACCTATCTGCCAAAAACTGCTCTGCTTTAGGGTCATAATACTGCTCTGCAGTTTTTTCTATAAACTCACCTTTTTCGTGTAGTGTAGTAAAAAATTCAGAAGCGGTTTCGGCATGAGTTTTAGAGGATGTTCTTGAATAAATATCGAAGGTTATTCCAAAATCGACAAATGACTGTTTAATTATACCGTGGTATTTATCAACAACCTGTTGTGGTGTTACTCCTTCTTTTTTTGCTCTAATGGTTATTGGCACTCCGTGCTCATCAGAACCACATACAAAAAGCACATCTCTATCGTTACTTCTTAAGAATCGGGCATAAATATCGGCAGGCACATATACCCCTGCTAAATGGCCAATATGAACTGGGCCGTTTGCGTAAGGCAGTGCTGCTGTTAGTGTATATCTAGAAGGTATTGTATCCATTAGTTGCTAAAATTTCAACCAAAGATAAAAAGTAATTATTGTTGTTTTTTACTAGTAGGTAAATTCTTGAATAATTTTCTAAACAAATCAATAATTACATCTCTAAAATCACTATTTTAACTTGTTGGTTGAATCAAAAAATGCACATTACTAATCAAAAGGAAGAAATTGTTGAAGTTCTATTAAAAAAACCCTAAGTTAAAGTAGTAAATGTAACTTTAGATTTAAGGTAAGAAATGTATTTACAGAACAAATAGTGATTACTTTCCCTAATGTAACCCCAGAGATATTGGATTTATACCTGATGCACACCAATGGCCCCGGGTGCTTTACAGATGAAGGTTTTGTTGCAGGAGGCACACCTACATCAGGATTATGGGAGGAATTAGAGTTACGAATTAATGAATTAGCTCCTTATAGCCCATCAGAAATCAGCAATTTACAGGTTGATTTTAGTAAGAAAAAGTTTTTTTAGTTAAAATTAGGCTTGCAAACCTTGTTCTATCCGAGGCAGGGTTTCTTATGTTAACTATACAAGGTTTAACAAGATAAGATTACTATCTTTGCGCCTCGAAAATCTGTACACTATGAAATCGATTAGAAACATTGCCATTATTGCCCACGTTGACCACGGAAAAACAACTTTGGTTGACAAAATTATTCACGAATGTGAAGTATTAGACCCCCGTAAAGAAACGGGAGAGTTAATTCTTGACAGTAACGACCTTGAACGCGAAAGAGGAATTACTATTCTCTCTAAAAACGTTTCTGTAAACTATAAAGGTGTAAAAATCAACATTATTGATACGCCTGGTCACGCAGATTTTGGCGGAGAAGTGGAGCGAGTTTTACGTATGGCAGATGGCGTATTGCTATTAGTAGATGCTTTTGAAGGTGCGATGCCTCAAACACGTTTTGTGTTGAGCAAGGCGCTGGCTTTAGGATTACTTCCTATGGTGGTTATTAATAAAGTTGATAAAGAAAATTGCACGCCTGACATAGTGCATGAGCAAGTATTCGACTTAATGTTTAACCTTGATGCTACCGAAGAACAATTAGATTTTGTAACTCTTTATGGCTCTTCTAAACAAGGTTGGATGAGTACCGATTGGAAAAATATAACCTCTGATATTACGCCTTTACTCGATGCCGTAATTAAAACAATACCTGAAGCACCTTATCAAGAAGGCACTCCTCAAATGCAAATCACATCACTAGATTATTCGAGCTTTACTGGCCGTATTGCAATTGGGCGTATTTTTAGAGGAGATTTAGAAGTTGGAAAAGACTACATGCTTTGTAAAAAAGACGGCACTAAAAAAATAAGAATTAAAGAACTCTATGAATTTGTTGGCTTAGGAAGAGAAAAAGTTACCAAAGTAAGAGCAGGCGATATTTGTGCAATTGTAGGTATTGATAATTTTGAAATTGGTGATACCATTGCCGATTTAGAAAACCCTGAAGCACTAACTCGAATTGCTGTTGATGAACCTACGATGAGTATGCTATTTACAATTAACAACTCTCCTTTCTTTGGTAAAGAAGGTAAATATGTTACTTCACGCCACTTAAGAGATAGACTAGAGAAAGAAACCGAGAAAAATCTTGCCTTACGAGTAGAAGCTACTGAAACAGAAGATAAATTTAATGTATATGGTAGAGGAATATTGCATCTATCAGTTTTAATAGAAACTATGCGTAGAGAGGGGTATGAACTACAAGTTGGCATGCCCCAGGTAATTATAAAAACTATTGATGGTGTAAAAAACGAACCTTACGAAACATTGGTAATTGATGTTCCTGAAGATTTTTCTGGAAAAGCGATAGAACTCGTTACGCAAAAGAAAGGTGACCTTTTAGTAATGGAACCAAAAGGAGATTTGCAACATCTTGAGTTTAACATTCCATCAAGAGGAATTATAGGATTAAGAAATAACATTTTAACGGCCACTGCAGGCAAGGCCATAATGACTCACCGTTTTAGAGAATATATGCCTGTTAAAGTTACTATCCCACCAAGGCTAAAAGGATCGTTGGTATCTATGGAGCAAGGCCCAGCTACGGCACATGCTATAAACAAATTGCAAGATAGAGGAAGATTTTTTGTTGAGCCAGGAGATGTTATCTATAAAGGACAGGTAATTGGAGAACACTCACGTGATAATGACTTAGAAATTAATTTAATTAAAGGAAAGCAACTTACCAATATGCGTAAGTCTGGCACTGATGATGCGGTAAGAATTGCGCCCAAGGTTTTATTCTCATTAGAAGAAGCTATGGAATATATTAGATTCGATGAGTACCTTGAAGTTACTCCTCAGAGTTTACGAATGAGAAAAATCTAATAATTTAAAACGATTCTCCTTCTTGGAGAGAGGAATTAAGGGGTGAGTTTTTAAAAAGACTCACCTTTTTTAATGCCTTATTTCTTAAGGTTAAGTTCTAATAACAACAGCAAATAAAATACCGTCTTCGTAGTGCAACGCCTGCCAGCCGCAGGCAGGGAGAAATCTTTGCCACTTTATAGTAACTGGCTACATGGCTAAGATTCCTACGGAATGACTTGCAGAAGTGGCTTTAATGGAATAATAAGTGCTTTTAGCTGTATTACTTAGAACTTAACCCTTTTCACTTTCCATTCTGACGAAGGAAGAATCTTATACGCTATTATTAAACACTATACTTTAGAAGATGCTCCGCTGTACCTCAGCATAGAAAAGGAAACCTAATTGCTTTTCACGGTTAA
>CAZQWZ010000177.1:0-5511 GCA_964596935.1 uncultured Roseivirgaceae bacterium | reverse complement strand
GTGGTTATAATGGCTTGGCTTTATACCCTCAGTATGCCATAAATGATGTTTTTTCAATTGGATTGAGAACAGAATACTTTACAATGAAAGAAGCTACTGATGAATCTGGTGCTGTTATTCAAACAAATGGAGACGTTTTCTCAACCACTATTACTGGTAATTTTAAATATGGAGGATTTACCTTTATTCCAGAAATTCGACTTGATTCGTCTAGTGATCTAAACTTTATTAATAAAGGAAATAATTCTGCAACAAGTGCATCGCAAGTAACTTTTGCAGCAGTGTACGCTTTCTAAAAAACTAAACTTAATACTTGGTTAAGGGGCATTCAAGAGCAAACGAGTTATTGGAATGCCCCATTTTTTATAGGTGTAATTATCAATCTAATTTAAGTTCTGAAACTAGCCTACTCAGCAATCAAACCATCCATCATTTTAGCAAAAGATTCAGAATCGTAATTGGCCATTCCAATTTTTTTGTAAGTAATAAAGCCAGATTTATCAATTACAAACGTTGTAGGTATTCCTCTAGATTCATACACCTTAGGTATTTGAGTTGCATTAGGAAAATAAATAGGCATATTAAATCCTTTTTTTTCTATAAATTTTTTGGCTTTATTAGGGTCTTTATCAAATGAAACCATCGCAAAAACAACCATTGGGTTATCTTTATAATTAGTATATAATGCTTCTATACTTGGCATTTCGGCCACACAGGGAGCGCACCATGTAGCCCACATATTAATAAAAATTACTTTTCCTTTTAACGTTTCGAAATCTAATGTGCTGCCATCCATACCTGTTAATGTAAAGTCGTAAGCGGCTTTTTCCTTATCTTTAATTGGATCAGTATCTGGGTTAGCAATACCTGTAGCCAATACTGCACGTTGTGCAAAGGCAGCCACCTCAGTATGTAATCCTGTAAAATATAACGTTAATAGAATGATTGCAAAAATGCCCCATTCCTTTACTTCTTTTTTGATTTTAGATTTTGCCATAATAATAATTCTATAAGCGTTAGATACAAAAATAACGCCAGTAGCCCTAAAAAGTTCCCGCTAGTTTAAAAATAATAAATTTTGTTCAAAATTAAGGTTTCTATATTTTCTGCTTTGTGATTGGAGTCATAGATTTGCCGTCCATTTTATTATATATGAACGAAACCTATTTTTCATTAATTGCAACTGAGCTTTCGGTTCAGCAGGCGCAAGTAAAATCAACTATCGAACTTTTAGATGGAGGAGCCACTGTGCCCTTTATATCGAGGTATAGAAAGGAAGCTACCAATAGTTTAGATGAGGTTGCAGTTGCTGCCATTAGAGATAGGGTTGAGCAGTTAAGAGAACTTGACAAAAGGAGAACTTCAATATTAAAATCTATTGATGAGCAAGGTAAACTTACCGATGATTTAAAGGCAATTATCGAAAAGGCTAGCACCATGTCTGAATTAGAAGATATTTATTTGCCTTATAAACGTAAGCGAAAAACAAAAGCTACAATTGCGCGTGATAAAGGACTAGAACCGCTTGCGCTAAAAATATTTGCTCAAAATTTAGGTGATGTAGAAGAGTGGGCACTTACTTATATTAATGATGAAAAAGGAGTAACCTCTACCGAAGAAGCATTACAAGGTGCTAGAGATATAATTGCAGAAAAAGTAAATGAAGATGCAGAGGTGCGAAAACGACTTCGAGATTTATTTTTAAAGAAAGGAGTTGTTACCTCTAAAGTATTTAAAGCAAAAGAAAATGAAGCGGCTAAATTTAGAGATTATTTTGAATGGACAGAGCCATTAGCGAAAGTGCCATCGCACAGGTTGCTAGCTATGAGAAGGGGAGAAGCAGAAGGTTTTTTGAGCTTGGATATTAAGCCAGATGAGGATGATGCTATTGCCATAATTGATCGAATTCATGTAAAAGGAAATACAGAAAGTAGCCAACATGTTTCATTGGCTATTAAGGATGCCTATAAAAGGTTACTAAAGCCTTCGATGGAAACAGAAGCAAGAGTAAGCTCTAAACTTACGGCTGATGAAAAATCGATTCAAGTTTTTGCAGAAAACCTCCATCAGTTATTATTATCTGCTCCTATGGGGCAAAAGCCTGTAATGGCAATTGATCCTGGGTTTAGAACGGGCTGTAAATTGGTGTGTTTAGATGCGCAAGGTAAGTTAGTTGCTAACGATGCCATTTATCCTAATGCACCTCAAAATAAGACTAGAATTGCGGGGGAATTAGTAACAAACTATTGCAAAAAATATAAAATTGAAGCCATTGCTATTGGTAACGGAACGGCAGGGCGCGAAACTGAAGCTTTTGTAAAAAATCTAGGCTTGCCTTCAGCCATTATAATTGTAATGGTAAACGAGAGTGGCGCATCAATCTATTCGGCCTCAGAAGTAGCTCGTAAGGAGTTTCCTGATAAAGACATTACCGTAAGAGGAGCCGTTTCTATTGGCCGTAGGTTAATGGATCCCTTGGCAGAACTTGTAAAGCTGGAGCCTAAATCTATTGGAGTTGGGCAGTATCAGCACGATGTTGATCAAGTTTTATTAAAAAAAGGGCTGGATGATGTTGTAATGAGTTGTGTAAACTCTGTAGGTGTAGAGCTTAATACGGCAAGTAGCGAGTTGCTTTCGTTTGTATCAGGAGTAGGGCCACAATTGGCCACAAATATTGTTAATTATAGAAACGAGCACGGTGCTTTTACATCAAGAAGCACCTTAAAGAAAGTTGCAAGATTTGGCGATAAGGCCTATGAACAAGCGGCAGGTTTTTTACGAGTGCGCGAATCAAAAAATCCGTTGGATAAAAGTGCGGTTCACCCAGAGGTATATTCTGTAGTTAAGAAAATGGCTTCGGATATGAGCTGCACGGTTGAGGAGTTGATGAAAGATAGTAACAAGCTTAAAGTAATTAAAATTGATAATTACAAAACCGAAACGATTGGGTTGCCTACGTTAAGAGATATTCTATCTGAACTTGATAAACCGGGACTAGATCCTCGAGATACCTTTGAAGCTTTTTCGTTTGCCGAAGGTGTTGATAATATGGCCGATTTAAAAATAGGCATGAGCTTATCAGGAATAATTACGAATGTTACCAACTTTGGTGCGTTTGTTGATATTGGTGTTCATCAAGATGGTTTAGTACATGTAAGTCATTTGGCAGATAAGTTTGTTTCTAATCCTGCAGAAGTGGTTTCTGTACAACAGAAAGTACAAGTTACCGTGTTAGAAATTGATATTGATCGCAAACGAATCGGACTTTCTATGAAAGCCGACCCTTTTGCTAAAAAGGAGGCTAGTTTTAAAAAGAAGAAGCAAACAAATAAAACTAGCGAAGGAGATATGCAACATAAACTTGCCATGCTTAAAGGCAAGTTTGGAAAGTAATATTAAATATTTAATTTATACCAAAGAATAAATAGTAATTTTATTAATCTATGAAAGCCGCACTATTAATTATAACCTTAATATTTTCTAGTTTTTACAGCAATGCTCAAAAAATTAAGTACAAAGATTTGTTTGTACTCTTACGAGCAAAGAATTATAAAGATGCTTCCAGTTTTCTTCGAAACTATGTAATTGCAAACCCAGAGCACCCAAATGCAAATTACCAAATGGGTTTAATGCTCGAGTTTAAAATTAAAGAGCTCGATTTACTTAAAGAGTCTGATGCCATAGTTGCTAGGGCAGATTCGGCCATTATGTATTTCGATAAGGCCTATGCATATATTACGCCCAAGGAAGTAAAAAAGCATAACGATGATTATTACGAATTTTTTAAGCGAAGAAATTTAAGAAGTGGAAAGTTTGAAGTTATTTTAAGTGATGTACAGTTGGATATTGAAAATCGGAAAGCCCAACTTGCAGAGAATAAAAAGAATGTAGAAGAGATTAAGGTGTTTTTTAATAATGGAATTCGGCAGTATGATTTTGCTTGCACATTGTACGATAGCTTAAAATTTAGCTTTAAAAATGAGTTGATTTTATCTTTAGGAGCTACCGATACTACAGTATCTCTAATTACTGAAATGATAATCCTTTACGATTCATCTTTCGTTAACTTTAAAAAGTATAAGTCCTTAAAAAAGGAGTTTGAATCGACCACCAACGATGTGATAATTGATATAAAGCCCATTTTAGATTTTTCTGATGGAGCTTCATCAATTCCTAATTATTTTGGTTCTAAAATTAGTTTATCCGATTTTAAAACCTGGGGATTAAAACAACAAGAATTAATAAATGAACGGAAGCAATTTATAATTGATGTAATAAATTATGATGCCTCGTTAGATGAGTTGTCCTCAAAACTAATATCTGACTCTGTTGCCTTGAGTAGCGAAATATTGAAAAAAATTACGGCATCAGAAATAAAGACTCTCAGAGAGATTGATTCAGAATCTTGGCTATTGCATTTGTTTGATTATAAAATTAGTCAATTAAGCTTTAGCTCACTTTGGATGGACTGGCACAACCAATATGCCGATAGTTTAGATGTTGGTGGTCAATTAAATTACTTGAGTAAAATTGCTAAGCAGTTTGAAGATATTAATGTATTGGAGAAAAACTTGAAAGAAATAGATCTCTCATTATTTGCGCAAAAATACCACCAGTTTATAAAAGAAAGGTTTGGTAATGATGATGGAGTATTGGATTTTATCAATGCTCAAAAAAGTTTGCTTGCAACTGAAAAACAGAGGGTTATAAAATTAGATTCTATTTTACATGAAAGGGATAAGTGGGGTTATTTAAGTAATGATACTATTCCATTATTTATTACAAACGATTCGTTGGCTACTAACCGTACTTTTTATGTGGATAGTTTAGAGGATAGGTTAATTAGGGTTCTTGGTCTAAAAGTTGGGGAGCAAAATCAACTGTATTTTACTTCTATTCCTTCTTCACGCAATGTTGATAGCTTGTTTTACTTTGAAACTGATTTATCATCTTTAGCATTAAATTCTGCAAATTTTATTTTTGAAATAGAAAACCCTACTGTTGAGAGTTATGTTATATTAATTGGTATTCTAAAAGAAGAAGAATGCAATTTAGATTTAGCCCGTTTAACTGTTAATGGTGGATTTGAGTGGCAAATGTCTATTACGGTTGCTGGTGGAGAATTGCCAAATATTAAAGTTGAAAATCACCAAGTATTTGTAAGGCAGAATGATACCATAACTAAGTATCAACTATCGGATGGGCTTCTTATCGAAAATTAAACGCCTAGTGTCACGCCCTATACTTCTTTAAAAAATACTTCCGTAGCTATGGCTAGGGGTATATTTTTTGCATTGTCTAGCTCAAAAATAACTTCCACTTATACGACACAGTACACTTAACTTAATACTAGTATAACAAATGAATAAAGTAAAGACTATAAAAAATTAGGCCTATCTAACTTCCTGCCAATCCTAAAAGCTGCATTTATAAGCCCCACATGGCTGTATGTTTGAGGAAAATTGCCCCATTGGCTACCTGTTGCCTCATCAATATCTTCGCTATGCAACC
>CAZQWZ010000176.1:0-5538 GCA_964596935.1 uncultured Roseivirgaceae bacterium | reverse complement strand
GCATTTACTCCAGTACCTAATAGCATTAATAATGCAGTGCCAATAAATTCGGCCGTAAGTTCGTTCATATATGTTTCAATTTTAACTACGTCATTCCTGCGAAGGCAGGAATCCCTCAAATAGATAACAGATTCCTGCCTTCGCAGGAATGACGTAAGGTTTAATAGTTTAGTTCAGTTAAAATGGCATTAATCGACTTATGCTCCCTGCCATAATAATTCAAAAGTAGATCTGTTCTGTTGGTAAATTGTCCTTCAGATTTTTTTGTATAGGATAAATCAGATTTGGTATCGAATGTATATGGATGAATTATGTAGCCCATAGAGTGATACATTTCTAGCATCCAATCTTCCATTAAATTAAAATATTCATTCATTTCACCCTTAAAACTAGGGCCTACAATGCCTGCTCCATGTTCCACGCCAAACTCTAATGCATTTTTTAGTTTGCTAGGTGTTACACCTCCAAATAGAAATTCCTCGCCATTCCAAAGTAGCATGCATTTTGGCGTATTAGGAAAATACTGATTCAAAAGTTTTAGACTAGTATTCGAAAAAGTTTGGAGGATTAGTTTTTTATTTGGATTATCAACCCAACCTCTTTTATCTAGTAATTCAAATAACTCTTTCTCAATATTAGGGAATAGTTCTGGCTTTTTGGTTTCTAAGTATAGTCCGATAGAATCATTATTTGCTTCGGCAATATCGATTAATTCATCTAATGTTAAAATTGAAAGTCCAACGTATGATTCTCTAGCAAAGTCAGGGTTAGCCTTATTAAACCAAGTGCCTGCATCTAATTTTTTTAACTCGGCAAGCGTAAACATACTTGCTGGAAATAGGGCTCTCCCCGGAAATACTTCTTCAATGTTGGTAGTTCGTTTTAAGTCATTATCATGCAAGCAAATAATAACTCCGTCTTTCGTTCTTTGTAAATCGGCTTCTAAATAATCTGCTCCTAAATTTTTGGCAAGCCAGTAGGAGGGGGCAGTTTCTTCGGGTGCGTTCCGAGGCATGCCTCGGTGTGCAATTACTGCATTTGTAACTACCAATTCATTTGATTTCATTTGATTTAAAGCTTTATAATTATTTGATAATAGTATGATAGTCAATGCGATATAGAAATATTTACTTGGGTTCATTATTCTAAAGTATATCCTTTTGCGTTTTTAGTAAATTCAGTAATTTGAGATTTTGTCCAGCTATATTTCTTCTCCATTTCTTTGGCCATTAGCTCTGCCACTTCAGGAGCCATTTCAATGCTTGCTTTCGCATCTAAAAATAAAGCTCTCAATCTTCTGCTTAATACATCATCCACGGTTCGAGCCATTTCTTTACGCACAGCCCAAATAACTTCGGCTTTAAGGTAAGGTAAATCAGGGTGCAATTTCTCTCCTAGTTTTGGGTTTTGAGAAATTAATTGATTGAGTTCTGGAATATCGGCTCCATAGACATACATGTGATTTTCTCGCTTCACATTTTTAATATATCCGTGAATTGGCATGTGTTCTGTTACGCATTTTTTCTCTTCTAGTCCGCCAAGAATCGCAGCTTTATTAATTACATCTTCTCCCATTGCTCTGTAGGTTGTCCACTTGCCACCAATTATGGTAACAAGCCCAGAAATAGAAACTAATATTTTATGGCTACGTGAAATTTCTTTTGTTTTTTCGCCTTCTTCCTCGGGAGCAGCCAGTGGGCGTAGTCCTGCAAAAACACTTTTTACATCTTTGCGGGTAGGAGCTTTTTCTAAATACTGAGCTGCAGTGCTCAAAATAAATTCTATTTCTTCTTCAAGTGCTCTAGGCTCTATGCTTGCTTCATCCACTAAATGATCGGTAGTACCCACTACCACTTTACCGTGCCACGGCACCGCAAATAATACACGGCCATCTTTGGTTCGAGGTATCATAATGGCAGAGTCGCTTTGTAAAAAGGATGAATCTAACACAATATGTACTCCTTGGCTAGGCACTACGGTTTTCTTTTTGCCTGGCTCATCCATGGCAAGTATGTCATCTGTAAATACTCCTGTAGCATTTACAACCACTTTAGCTTGTATGGTATAATTGGTTTCCGTTTCATCATCAGTGCAGGTAACACCTGTGATTACATTATTATCGTTTTTAATAAGACCAGTAATTCCACAATAATTAATGGCGGTTCCTCCATTTTCGATAAGTGTTTCGGTAAGGTTTATTGCGAGCCTAGAATCATCAAACTGTCCATCGTGGTAAATAACACCGCCTTCCAATTCATCTTCTTGCAAGTTAGGAATGGCTTTTAGTGTTTCTTCTTTTGAGATATTAATGGATGGACCTAGCCCTAATTTACCGGCCATAACATCATACACTTTAAGACCAACGGTGTAAAATGGCTTCGACCACCAACTGTAGGTTGGAATAATAAATTTTTGATTTTTAACCAAGTGAGGAGCATTCTGCATTAGCAAACCCCGTTCTTTAAGTGCTTCCATTACTAATGAAACATCTCCTTGCGCTAAGTACCGAACTCCTCCGTGTATCAATTTTGTACTTCTACTTGAAGTGCCTTTTGCAAAGTCGTATTTTTCTAATAGGAGCGTGCTATAACCTCTGGCAGCAGCATCTACTGCGGCTCCTAAACCTGATGCACCACCACCAATAATTACTATATCCCAAATCTTGTCTTGATTTGATATTTCTTTTATACCTGCTTCTCTTTTCATGTATTGATGCTATTAACACTTCGGCAATTAACCGTTATTAAATTATTTTTAACAAGTTAAAAATAAGAGTCTTATATCTTTATGTCTTATGTCCGTCTGGTTAGTAACTTATTTTACTCAACCCAGTTTTTAGAACGTTCAACAGCTTTTAGCCAGTTTGCATTATATTTTTCAGCTTCTTCTTTGCTCATATTGGGTTTAAATGTTTTGTCAATTTTCCATTTAGTTTGCAGTTCTTCAATTTGCCAAAGTCCAACACCTAAGCCAGCTAAATAGGCAGCTCCTAGGGCAGTGGTTTCTAAATTTGTTGGTCTATCTACTTTAATGGAAGAAATATCGGATTGAAATTGAACCATAAAGTTATTGGCAGTGGCTCCGCCATCTACTCGTAATTGGTTAAGAGGTGTGCCTCTATCTTTTATCATGGTTTGCAACACATCGTTTACTTGGTAGCAGATGCTTTCTAATGCCGCACGTGTAATGTGCGCACTGGTTGTGCCACGTGTTATTCCAACAATGGTTCCTCTGGCACCTGGGTCCCAGTGAGGAGCACCCAAACCAGTTAAAGCGGGCACCACAACAACACCATCGGTGCTATCTATACTTGTTGCCAAAGCTTCGCTTTCGGCTGAATTTTTAAAGAATTTTAGTCCATCTCTTAACCATTGAATGGTGGCTCCGCCCATAAATACACTGCCTTCTAATGCATAAGTCGTTTTTCCGTTAATCTTCCATCCAACGGTGGTGAGTAACTTGTTTTTAGATGGAATGGGTTTATCTCCAATATTCATCATAAGGAAGCAGCCTGTGCCATAGGTGCATTTTGCCATTCCTAGTTCTGTACACATTTGCCCAAAGAGGGCAGCTTGCTGGTCGCCAGCAATGCCTGAAATTGGCATGGCTGCGCCTAGGAATTTCACATCAGTAGTCGCTAATTTTCCACTTGATTCTGTTACTGTTGGTAACATAGAAGATGGTACTTCTAAAATGTTCAATAGCTCCTTATCCCATGCTAATGTGTGGATGTTGAATAGGAGGGTACGGCTGGCATTACTTACATCGGTAATATGGCTTTTGCCATTAGTAAAATTCCATATTAACCAACTATCAATTGTTCCAAAAGCAAGTTCACCTTTAGAAGCCATTTCTTTAGCTCCATCCACATTATTTAGTATCCAATTAACTTTGGTGCCTGAAAAATAGGCATCAATTAAAAGCCCTGTTTTTGTTGAAAAGGTATCTTCGAGATTCTTTTCTTTCAATTCTGAGCAATAGTTGCTGGTACGTCTATCTTGCCAAACAATGGCATTATAAATAGGATTTCCTGTGGTTTTATTCCAAACTACAGTGGTTTCACGTTGGTTGGTAATACCAATTCCTGCAATTTGATTAGGTTGAATACCTGCTTTTTTAATAGCCTCCTTAGCTACACTTAATTGGCTTTTCCATATTTCGATTGGGTTGTGCTCAACCCATCCGGGTTTTGGAAAAATTTGTTCAAATTCTTTTTGTGCTGATGCGATAGGTTCTGCATCAGAATTATAGATAATTGCCCTAGAACTAGTTGTACCTTGATCAAGAGCTAAAATGTATTGAAACATAGATTATTAATGTGAACCTATAAAAATTTAAAAGTTAAATATACAAATAGATATAGAAAGCAATTTGTAATACTTATATAAAAATAAAGTTTATATTTGGATTGTTATATTCCATAAATGGTATTATGTTTGGATTGTTAAAGTTTTTTAATGGAAAGTATTATGAAAGTGAAATCTAAATATTCTAAAAAATCGACTAAAAGTGATGTTAATGAGCCAATGGTGGCTTATGGCGTATCGTTACTTAGTTTGCTTTATGGGTTAAACTTTACAGAAATAAATAGTACACACTTATCGGGTCAATCTTTAGTGGAACTGCAAAAGCAAACTTCATTATCTCCACAGGATATTGCAGGGGTGGTTGGTGTAAGTAAAAGTAAATATTACGAGTTAGTACAACTGCCAGATATTGGTATTAAGCATATAGATGCTCTAGCAGATTTTGCTATGCTTTGGCAAAAGGGTTTAGCTGCTTTTGATGAAGACAAAGATTTATTAAACGAATGGTTGATTTCGCGCAATACTAATTTAGGAAGTATTCAGCCAATCGAGCTTTTATCTTCTAGGTTGGGTAGGAGAGAGCTTGAAAAAGCATTTAACCGTATAGAGTATAGCACGTACGGATGATACTTTATCATTTAGAAAAAAGGAAGTATAAGGGTGTTTGGCCTCCTGAAGGCACTTTGCATGCAGATGGGCGGTGGAATACACCAGGGCAATGGATTATATATACATCGCCAACTATTTCATTAGCAAAATTAGAAATTTTAGCTAATGAAAGAAATTTACCTATTAAGCGTGTTTGTGTAACGATAGAAATACCTGATACTGTTGAGGTATATGAAGTTAGTAAAAACAAATTGCCTTCGAATTGGATGGATAAGCCATATCCTGCAACGCTTGCCGTATTAACTGCCAACTTTTTAAAGAAAGGTAAACTTGTAATGCAGGTTCCTTCTGCTCAGAGCTATACTGAGTATAATTACCTTTTAAACGTGAGGCATCCGAAATTTTATCAATTAGTAAAAGTTTTGGGTGTTGATAGTGAGCCATTTGATGCTAGACTAAAATAAAAAAAGCCACGATAAACGTGGCTTTAATAATCAACAAGTATGCTTGGTTACACACTACAGTACTAAATAATAGTTTACAAAGTTAAGTTCTAAATAGTACAGTAATTTTGTATTTTAGGATAAACACATATTGTTATTTGCTAAAAACTCAAAGAGCG
>CAZQWZ010000175.1:0-5560 GCA_964596935.1 uncultured Roseivirgaceae bacterium | reverse complement strand
ACTTATAGTAATTGGCTACATGGCTAAGATTCCTGCGGAATGACTTGCAGGGGTGCTTTAATGGAATAATAAGTACTTTTAGCTGTATTACTTAGAACTTAACCCTCTTTAATAATATCGGTAATGCTCAACACGTTAACATACAAAAGCTTTAATTTGGTTTAAATTCTTTTTATTTTTACAAAAAATTATTTATAAATAAAATAAAAAGAAGAAGCATATAATTTTAAGTGTGAGACTAAAAGGTGGATAATGGAAACAGTTTGTAAATAATTACAAATAATTATAGTCGTGATTATTTAATATTTTAACGTAATCTGTTTTTTCCTACGTAGTATTTGCATAAATTGTGCTTTATATTATAATATTTGCGATCTCAATAACTAAAAACCTAGAAAATTAAGAAATGGACGAGTACACGGAAGCTTATAATCAATCTTACCTAGACTTTCTTGAAGTTTGGAATGTTTGGATACAGAACATATCAATTGTGATAGTTGCTGCGGGTCTACTAATTAGCTTATACTATTTTTTCAAAAAAGTTGCCATTAGCGATCCTAAATTGAAACATGATTACATCAACGAAAATGAGATTAACATGCTTTGGTATAGCATGCTTACTATTACAATTGGAGTTGGCTTATGGATTAACGTATTATTTAAAGAAACAGTTAAAGAGGATTTGATTTTCTTAATTGTTAGATTATTTGTTACAGCAAGTTTCACAACCATTTTTGCACTTATATTTAATAGCTTAATAAAAGTTTACTATCCTTTTTACGTTGAAAAAAAGTTAAGTACTTTACGTCATAAGCCAAGGATTAATCCTAATACTGGGAATAAAATGAAACTTATGAGTGAAGATGATGAAGATGATTACTTAACTCCTGAAATGATTGATGAAGAAGCTAGACATGCCGTTGATTATGATGTTTGGTTAGATGAAGAAACAGGATACACTAACATCGAAAAATATGATGGTTCATCACTTGCAGTTGAGTGCCCATCGTGTGGTTATAGAACATTACGTGTTGAGAATGAAGAAATAATTCGTTCTCCTACGAAAGAACAAGAAGGTGAGTTATTAAACTATTACAAATGTTCTTATTGTGCCCATAGAGAACGTAGAACTATAGTTACTAAAAAACTTGCTGAACATCACGTTCACTAAAATTATAGATAAAGAACAAATCAAAAAAGCCTCCGCTAGCTAGCGGAGGCTTTTTTGATTTGAAAAACCGAGGAGTTTTTTGCCTATATAATTATGAGTAACTCAAAGGATGTTGCGTTAGTACTTGGAAGCGGAGGAGCAAGAGGAATTGCTCATATCGCTATTATTGAAGAACTAACAAGAGCTGGGTTTACTATTAAATCGATTGCTGGGTCATCGGTAGGCGCAGTTATTGGCGCAATATATGCCGGAGGCAAATTAAAAGGATACCAAAATTGGTTAAGCGAACTAAATTATTGGAACGTATTTCGATTAATGGATTTTAGCGTTTCAAGCAATAGCTTTATTAAAGGAGAGAAGGTTTTCAAAAAAATTGACCCTTTTGTGCCTAAAGGGAATATTGAAGATTTGCCTATCCCTTTTGCGGCTGTTGCCGCAGATATTATACATAAGAAACAAGTTGTTTTTACTGAAGGCAATATTAGAGAAGCGATAAGAGCCTCTATGTCGATACCTACCATTTTAAAGCCCGTTGAAAAGAATGGAACACTGTATGTTGATGGCAGTATTGTAAATCCAATACCTGTTGATTTAGTAAAACGACACCCTAATGATTTACTAGTTGTGGTAGATTTAAATGCACATATTCCGAAAGAAAAAGTTAAAATTACAAAGTCGCAACAATCTCGATTGGATGAATTAGCCAGCCTCTTTTCGGCTTGGAGATCGCAAGGAAAAGCAGAAAACAATTTGGGCATTTTTGATATGTTAAACGAATCGTTTGATCTAACTCAAGATATGTTGGCAGCAAAAATTTTAGAAAACAATAAGCCCGATATTCATATTAAAATATCGAGAAAAGCCTGTGATACAATGGATTTTCACAAATCTGATAAGATGTTAGCCATAGGCAAAGAGGCTGCATTAATGGCTATTAAAAAATTTAATGCTAGTCTTCAATAATCTTACTCAATACCACTCTTCCCTTTTCCACCGTATCAATATCTTGAATGGTTAAAATAAGTTTGCCTTTATACTCTTTCATTTGGCATTTTTTAGGGTGCTGTTGAACAAAAGCAAGTACTTTTCCAAAAACAGGTCCCGTATAATAAGCCTCCTTTTCTTGAGGCACAAAATACCCTTTTAGCTTGCTTCCTTTTAGCATTACTTTTTCAAACCCCAATTTTTCGGCTACCCAGCGCAAGCGTACCGAAGTCATTAATTCTTTTACAGGCTGTGGCAACGGGCCAAACCTATCAACTACTTCAAGCTCAAATTTTTCTAGCCCTTCTTCATCTTTTAAATTATCAAGTTGTGTGTAAAGGCTTAAGCGTTCAGTAATATTTTTAACATAATCTTCAGGAATGATTAGCTCTAAGTCCGATTCGATTACGCAATCTTCTACCAATTCTCTAATGGTATTGTTTAGTTCTTCTTCAAATAGCTCTTTAAATTCACTTTCTTTTAAATCTTGGATGGCTTCATCTAAAATTTTATGATACATATCAAAACCAAGATCAGATATAAACCCAGACTGCTCCGAACCTAAAAGGTTTCCAGCTCCTCTAATATCTAAATCGCGCATGGCTACTTTAAAGCCATCGCCAAGTTCTGAAAACTCTTCTAATGTGCTTAACCTTTTTCGGGCATCGGAAGAAAGCCCAATGGTTGGTGGAGAAAGCAAATAACAGAAGGCTTTTTTGTTAGAACGTCCTACTCTGCCTCGCATCTGGTGAAGATCGGATAATCCAAAATTTTGGGCGTGGTTAATAATGATGGTGTTCGCATTCGGAATATCAAGCCCTGATTCTATTATGTTGGTTGACACCAACACGTCATACTCGCCTTCGATAAAACGCATCATATGTTTTTCAAGCTTATGACCTTCCATTTGCCCATGTGCTATTCCAATACGAGCATCTGGTACAAGTTTCAGTATTATATTTCCAATCGATTCAATATCCTTTACTCTATTATGCACAAAAAACACCTGCCCTCCTCTCCGTAATTCAAACGTGATTACATCACGAATAAAGGCCTCGTTAAACGCATGTATTTCGGTGGTAACAGGCTGCCTGTTTGGTGGCGGAGTGGCAATAATACTAAGATCGCGAGCACCCATTAATGAAAAGTGCAATGTTCGAGGAATGGGTGTAGCCGTTAACGTAAGCGAATCTACATTAATACGTAGCTCCTTCAATTTTTCCTTTACCTTCACCCCAAACTTTTGCTCTTCATCAATAATCATCAAGCCCAAGTTCTTGTATTTTACGTCTTTGTTTACAATTCGATGGGTGCCAATTAAAATATCTGTTTCGCCTGAAGCTACTCTTTCAAGAATTTTTTTTATGCTTGCCGGAGATTTAAACCGATTAACATACTCTATGTTAACGGGCAACTTGGCCAACCTTTCGGTAAAGGTTCGGTAATGCTGCATTGCCAAAATAGTAGTAGGCACTAAAATAGCTGCTTGCTTACTATCTGCCACTGCCTTAAAAGCTGCTCTAATAGCCACTTCTGTTTTACCAAAACCAACATCTCCACACACCAATCTATCCATTGGATAGGCAAGCTCCATATCATTTTTTACATCTTGGCTAGCCTTTGCTTGATCTGGGGTATCTTCATAAATAAAAGATGACTCGAGTTCGGCTTGCATAAAAGTATCGGGCGAAAAAGCAAATCCAGGCACTTTTTTACGCTTAGCGTATAATTTTATTAGGTCGCGTGCAATGTCTGCAACTTGCTTTTTAGCTTTCTTCTTTTTGTTATCCCACTCTTGCGAACCCAGCTTATTCATAGCAGGAGGAGACCCTTCTTGCCCGCTATATTTTGATATTTTATGAATGGAATGAATGCTTACATAGAGAATGTCATCATCCTTATAAATAAGCCTAACAGCTTCTTGAAGTTTAGTGCCAGCCTTTACCTTGCCCAATCCTGCAAACCGTCCAATGCCGTAATCTATATGGGTTACATAATCGCCTGGGTTAAGGGTTCTGAGTGCTTTTAGAGTAAGTGCCTTCGATTTTGAATGGCTACCTTTAACTTTATACCTGTGAAACCGTTCAAAAATTTGGTGATCTGTATAGCAAGCAATTTCTAAAACAGGATCTACAAATCCAGCTCTCAGCCCGATTTCTAATGAATGATACTGTAAGTTTGGTTGAATTTCTTCAAATATAGTTTGCAACCGCTCGTGCTGTTTTGCCGATTCGGCTACAATAATATTGGTAAGTCCAACGTGCTCATTTTTTGAAAGCGTATCGGCTAAAAGTTCAAAATCTTTATTAAATGATTGCTGAGGGCGTGCTTCAAAATCAATTTCTTGCGCTTGTACTTTGCTAAATCTATTCCCAAATTCTATCACAGGAAAATCCTTAATACAAGATTTTAGAGAGTCGGATGTTTCAAATAAATCAGAGGGCTCTAATACCACCTTCGTTTGGCCTGCAACTTCTAATACTTGATCAAAATTTTCAGTTGCCTTTTCAAAATATTTATCTATTACATCATACGTAAGTGCTATATCCTTAATCCATAATTTTGTGTTTTTAGGCACAAAATCTAGAAATGATTGGCGCTCTTCTAAAACCAACTTGGTTTGTATATTCGGAATAATGTTAATGGATTTTAAGCTTTCTTCAGAAAGCTGTGTGGTAGGGTCAAATGTTCTAATACTTTCAATTTCATCTCCAAAAAACTCTAGCCTGTAAGGTAAATCGTGGGCATAAGAAAACACATCTACAATGCCTCCTCGAATGGAGAATTGACCAGCTTCATAAACAAAATCTTCCTTTTCAAAATCATAGGTTGAAAGCAATTCTTCTAAAAAAATCACATCTACTTGATCGCCTACACTAGCTGTGAAAGTGTTTTTTCGTAATGATTTTTTGTTAATTACTTTTTCGGTTAAGGCTTCTGGGTAAGAAACAATAAGCTCACCCGAAGAAGCCTTGTTATTAATCCTATTTAGAATTTCGGCCCGTTGTAAAATGTTGGCATTTTCAGTTTCATCAAACTGATAAGGGCGTTTGTATGAAGTTGGGAAAAACAATACCTCTTTACTTCCCAATAGGTTTTGCAAATCATTAAAAAAGTAGGCGGCCTCCTCTTTATCGTGCAATACAAAAAGATGGTTTTGGTGATTTAAACCATAAACTGATGCAGCAATAACGGCATCTAAGCTACCCACCAATCCTTTTAGCTTTAACCTAAATGTATGATTGGGTTTAATGGCATCGGCCACGCCCAATACCAGGCTATTGTTTTTATAAAGCTTAAGAAAATCGGTTGTCTTCATTTGTAATTAAAAGATGCAAATGTAAGGGTTTGTATTGATAGCAATTGGTACAAATTTTTTCTATTATAATGGCTGAGGTAGAGTGG
>CAZQWZ010000174.1:0-5588 GCA_964596935.1 uncultured Roseivirgaceae bacterium | reverse complement strand
AGTGCCACCGGTATAAGGAAACAAATTCCATTGTTTTGGTAAAGGCTTTGCCATTGTAAATTCAAAATGATCAGGAAATTCAATTTCTACACAATACAAATTAGTTAGTTTGCTAGTAGAAAGGTTCGCTATTATTTCTAATGCCGCTAGAGATAGACTTGCCGAAGTATAAAGCATTCTAATCCCTTTTTTATTCCATCTACCTCCATAGAGCATAGCTCCAGTTCCAGACATATCGTTAATGTATGGCTTGGTTGTAATTCTATGTAAAATCATTATCGACTAGAAATGGTTTACGTTATGAATAAACCCCGTGCTCAATTCGGCCCAATAAATCGTGAATTATGGCAATACCAGTGCCATTGTTCATAAAATCGATAGGTTTTTTGTCTCCTAATGCAATAATTGAACTATTCATCCACTCTTTAAAAGTAGAAGTATTACCAAAAACCTCGATACCTTGCTGGTATAAAGTGGCTATTTGCAATACCCTATCACTCACTTGGGGGCTCAAAAGCTCTTGATCTTTTACCTTTTCGATGGTACGCTTGCTTACCGGCAAAAATTTAGAAAATTCTGTTAGGTTAAGGCCTGTCATTGCTGCAACTGCAATAAAATCAGATTTTGTAATTCCATTATGAGCTTTGCTATAGCGCACGGCAGGTTCGTTAACCATTGAAGATATGTTATCTATTTCTTTCACTCTTCAAATATACGATATTTTCGCTAAAAATTGCGAACAAATTCGCTTTTAAAATTTATTTATCGCGCTTAATTACAAGAAAAGAGCTTATTAACATTTCGGCAATTAACCGTTATTAAATTATTTTTAACTTGTTAAAAATAAGAGTCTTATATCTTTAATCTTTATGTCTTATGTCCGTCTGGTTAATAGCTTATCCTTTCTTAGACTTTCGATACAAGTAAGAAGTAAAGATGTTCCTTTTTGCGAAGCGTAATTGTTTATCAGAATTAATAAGTTTTAAATAAACTGACTTGGTTACACCAAAGTATTCGTAGGTAGAACCATCCTTAAACGAAATCTCCAATAATTGCCCTTTGTGTTTAAAGTCTGCAATCCCAGATTTGAATGTGGTATTGGTATATTCTTCTAAATTAGCGTCTTTGGTTTCAGGTGCTATACTCACTAAAAAATGATATGCATCAATTATTTTAGTGCTCTTAATCTCCGCTTCTTCTTTTTCTTCTATTACTTGAAATTTATCAGGATGCCACTCTTTTACCAAACTGCGATAAGTAGTTTTAAGTTGCTTAAGATTAGTTGCTTGTTCTGCACTAAATAATTTTCTGTACTCATTAATACGCTTCATAAGGGGGGCTCTTTCTAAATAAGGTGCAAAAGTAGTAACTTAAACTTTCATCAGCATTATACACTGTTTAAATTGGTAACTAATGCAAGGTGGATTGCTAACAATACCTCTTATAAATTATTGCTTAATCCATTTAATTAATAGTATAATCAATAAACATGGGAATCCAATCCAAATTAATTCACTATAA
Organism: uncultured Roseivirgaceae bacterium; assembly: GCA_964596935.1. Classification (GTDB taxonomy): domain Bacteria; phylum Bacteroidota; class Bacteroidia; order Cytophagales; family Cyclobacteriaceae; genus JAKISE01. The sequence goes on along the minus strand of CAZQWZ010000174.1, from coordinate 4,067 downwards.
ATAACTTGTAAACCCCTCTCACTAAAAAAGGATTCAACTCCAATGGGAGATACTTTAATAGGGCGCCACGGAAAAAAGTATCGGGTGGTATCCCAAGGAGAAAAGAATGCAACGCCTAAGCCTCCGTTAGTCATTGCATCTAAAATACTATGAGAGGCAGTTGATAGAGTAAAATATAGAAGCAACGCAAACCTAGATAGCTTTGATAGGTGTTTTCGATAGAAAATAATAACTATTAAGACACCTAGTATAAAAGCGAATAGAAAGGAGTGCGAAAACCCTCGATGTCCCCAAAAGCTGTTATAGGGTATTCCGAAACCAAATCCAATTACATCGGCATCTGGTAAAATAGAACAAAGGATTCCTAGAGTCCAAAATTTCCAATTAATAATTGATTTTTTAACACTTTTTCCTAATGCTATTGCTGTTATTGCATGACCAAATACTGATGCCATTAAAGTTTATAAAATTTAGTTTTGAATTAAATGTAAGAATACCAATTATAATACTCGACTTGAAAGATGCTATTAAAAATAACAATAAGCAATATGTAAGATACCTACGTTTGATGCTAATAATATTTTTAGGATAAATTAACTATTTTGAGTTGATAATGATCCGTTTTGACAAAACATTATCTTAGATTAGCACATAGGATATGAATAAATTTCAAGAGATAATTGATGCCCTTGCTGATGTAGTTTTTGTACATCACCCTGTTACAGGAGAAATTGAATTTATAAATGAAACTTGTTTTCAATTGTATGGATATTCTGCTCAAGAACTATTGAGCAAAGGATTAAAATTAATCGTTGCAGATGAAAATGACTTCGATTTTAAAAAGCAACTAAAGTTAATCGGGAGAGCAGCCAAAGGAGAAGTTCTAACATTTGAATTGAAAACCCAAAACTCATCAGGTGATAAGTTTTGGGTAGAAGTTGTTCTTAAGCGAGCTATTATTGATAAAGAAGTTAAAGTTGTAGCAACCGTTAGAGACATAACTCCTCGAAAACAAGCGATTAGTGCCTATAAAGATCGTGAATTATTACTACAATCAATTAATCAAAACATTTCTGAAGGCTTGTACAGAAGCCATTCTAAAGGCGGTTTAATTTACGCGAATAATGCCTTTGTAAAAATGTTTGGTTATGATAATCTTAAAGAAATGCTGAGTGTGAAATCACTTGATCTTTATGCAAGCCCTAAAGATCGAAAAGGATTAACGCCATCTATTATTAAAGAAGGGGTGAAATCTAACATCGACACTCATTTTAAACGAAAAGATGGAACTACCTTTTGGGGATCGAATAGCTTTTTACTTACCAAGGATAAAGAAGGACATGATATTTTTGATGGTGCAGTAAGAGACATAACAGAAGAGAGAGAATCGAAAAGAAAAATTGAAGAGAGCCAGCGTATCCTACTATCAATTAATCAAAACATTTCAGAAGGTATTTATAGAAGTCACTCTAAAGGAGGGTTAATTTATGCCAATGATGCCTTTGCCAAAATGTTTGGTTATGACTCGGCAGAGGATATATTAAGTATAAAGTCCCTCGATCTTTATGCTAAGCCAAAAGATAGAAAAGGGCTTACACCAACGGTGCTAGAAGTAGGTTTTAGATCAAATATTGATATTCATTTTAAGCGAAAAAATGGAAGCACATTTTGGGGTATAAATAGCTTTGTTTTAACTAAAGACCATGAAGGTAATGATGTATTTGATGGTGCAGTTCGCGATGTTACTGAAGAACGAGAAGTGCAGTTTAAAATTGAAGAAAGTCAGCAAATTTTAGAATCTATAAACAGAAATATCTCAGAAGGGTTATATCGAAGTCGCCCAGGAGGGGGTATAATTTATGCGAATAAAGCATTGGCAAAAATGTTTGGTTGTAGCTCAGTAGAAGAGTTATTAGCTTTAAAAACCATTGACTTTTATGCTGACCCATCACACCGAGATGCATTAATGAATAGCGTTTATGAAAATGGGATGATTTCTAATTTAGAGGTTTTTTATAGACGAAAAGATGGAAGTACTTTTTGGGGCGAGGTGAGTGCTACTCTCACTAAAGATAATGAAGATAATGATATTTTTGAAGGTGCAATAAGAGATATAACTCATGAAAGAGAATCGAAGCAGAAAGTTGAAGAAAGTGAACGAATATTAACTTCAATTAATCAAAATATCTCAGAAGGTGTTTATAGAAGCTACTCTAAAGGTGGATTGATTTATGCAAATGATGCCTTTGCCAAAATGTTTGGGTATGATAGTGTAGAGGAAATTCTTAGCGTAAAATCATTGGATCTTTATCCACGTTTAAAGGATAGAAAAAAATTAACGAAAAATGTAATTTCTCATGGTTCTAGGTCAAATATCGAAACTCGATTCAAGCGAAAAGATGGGAGTATATTTTGGGGTTTAAATAGTGCCATTTTAACCAAAGATCATGAGGGTAACGACATTTTTGATGGAGCTGTACGAGATATCTCACATGAGAAAAAAGCTGCTGAAGAGCTTAATGCCTTAAATGAAGAATTACTCGAACGTAATTTTGAATTAGACCAATTGGTGTATAAAACATCGCACGATTTACGATCTCCATTACGGTCGGTGCTTGGTTTAACCAATTTAATGAAACTTGAGAACCCTGACCAAATAGCGTATTTTGATAGGATAGAGGAACGGATTCTTAAAATGGATGAGTTTATTAAATCTATGCTTAATTACTCAAGGGCTAATAGGTTAGATTTAAAGAATGAAGATGTTCATTTTCCTGATATTATTGCAGCCTGTGTAACTGAATTAGAGTATCTTGATGGGTTTAGTGAATTTAATATACTTGAAACCTACACTGGAAACCTATCTGAAATAAAGGTTGATAAACTGCGTTTAAGCATAGTTTTTAATAATATTATTTCCAATTCTTTTAAATATCGTAACCCAAAAACTAAAGAGAGTTATCTAAAAATTAATATATCTCATAAAAAAAATTTATTAGTAATTGTTTTTGACGATAACGGAATTGGCATTGATAAAAAGTACTTAAAAAAAGTATTTGATATGTTTTTTAGAGCAACAGAAATATCGGAAGGCTCTGGATTGGGAATGTACATTGTAAAACAAGCCATTGAAAAATTGAACGGAACTGTATCCATTAATAGCGAGTTGCATAAAGGAACTATAATCAAAGTTGAAATACCTTCTTAATCGATTTGCAAAACTCTATAAGTTTATAAGTCCTTCATATTAAAATCGAACAATAATGAAAATTGATATTGAGCCCTTAATTCGACAACTTTCGGAAGAGTTAACCGAAAAGGCTTATAAGGCTTCTGATACCTTAGGCCATATAGGGTCCGAAGAAGTGGTTGAGGCAATGATTGCTTTATTACAACATACTAACTCAGATTCTCGGTTTATGGCTGCCCGTACATTAGAGCTTATCGAAATTAATGAGGATGCATTAGAACCACTATTGCAAGCGGTGCAAAACAAGGATAACAAAGAGCAGGCAGGTGATTTATTGGCTGCTCTCGAAGGGTTTGATGTGAGTGCTAAGTATGTAGAAATTTTTAAACTCTATTTGTTTGGCAGCTTTAAAGTGTCATTAGTAGCCCAAAATCTATTGGATTATAAAGAGTTTGACATCACTGCTAGAGTTTTAAAAAAAGCCCAAAAGCATTGGAATCATTATGCCAATAATGTAAAGCACGATGATGCCTTTGATCTGCGAAAAGATGAAGTAGAAGATATATTAGATGAGCTTGCTGTTTACATAAACAGTTAGCTCATCTAATATATCTTCTTTTTTGCCAACATTTTTTACTAAATATTTAGGATAAAAGCCAGATGTTGCCATTGGGCGAAAGTTTATTATGCTTGTAAGCAACATCATTCTAGCAACTACCAATAGTGCTATGGCAAGGGTTTCGGTAACCGTATTTGCAAAAAAATAGGCATTCAAATCTATTATTTCAATGCTAAATATATCAATGTTAGCACTTTACTTATTTTACAATTCTCTTCTATTATCCTCCGAGTTGGTATCAATTAATTTATTATAAGG
>CAZQWZ010000173.1:0-5704 GCA_964596935.1 uncultured Roseivirgaceae bacterium | reverse complement strand
AGGCCCTAAGCTTAAATTTGAAGCAACGGAAGGCTTAAATCCAGGTAAAGATGGCCTTACTTCGGTTTGTACTTATGGGCATGCAAGCGAGGCTTGGGAAGTGCTAGAGCAGAAGCTTAAAAAAATAGAAGCGGGCGAAAAGCAAACCTTTGTAATTGGCACGGGTCATCCAATGGCAACTTGCCAAGGAGCGGCTTTTGAGTATATATTAAATGTTTGGTTCGAAATAAATCACCGAAAACTAGATCATATGGCAGAAGTCATATGGATATCCAATAAATATGAATTGGGTGATTTTGGCATGGGAGGAGCTTTTATTAAAAAAGGAGGGTATATAACCAACACCAAATTATTTACAGAATCGTTTTTTGTTGAACGAGGCATTAGATGGATTAAACGAGCAGGCGTAACTAAAGTAGAAAAAGGTGTTGTCTATTACGAAAACTTAGATGGCGAACATCTAGAACAAGCATTCGACTTTGCCATGCTTATCCCAGCCTTTTCTGGCCATGGGTTTAACGCATTTAATAAAACAGGAGAAGACATTACCGATACATTATTTGCAGCCAATGGTTTTATGAAAGTGGATGCCGATTACACACCTAAAGAGTATGAAGATTGGAGTGCAAAAGACTGGCCAGAGACTTATCAAAACCAAACGTATCCAAACATTTTAGCCCCTGGTATTTCGTTTGCTCCTCCACACGCTATATCAAAACCCATGAAAAGGAAAAATGGAACACCCATTTTTCCTTCACCACCACGTACAGGCATGCCATCTGGTGTAATGGGCAAAATTGCAGCTCAAAATGTAGCCGAGTGGATAAAATCAGGAGAAACTGACTTTAAGTTTAAACACAAAGCATCTATGGCTAAAATGGGTGCAGCATGTGTGGTTTCAGCTGGGTATGGCTTAACCAAAGGCAATGCAGCCACTATGACGGTAAACCCTGTGGTACCCGATTGGGATAAATACCCTGAATGGGGCAGAGATACAAAAACAACCATGGGCGAACCGGGCCTTGCAGGCCATTGGTTAAAATGGTTTATGCACTATATGTTTCTATACAAAGCTAAAGGAAGACCATTTTGGTGGTTAATACCTGAATAAAAATACTTAACATGAAAAGACAAACTCCAAAATACTCAGAGCAATATTACCCGCCAATGCCTACTAAAAGCGTAATGTTTTGGCGCAATTTTATTCCCTATCAAATATTCAGGTTCTTTTTACTTAACTATCGTATTTTAAAAATAGTAGTAAAAGGACATTCATAGACAGGTATATCTTTTATATACCATTCTTCAAATTATTGGTAAATAAGCGTGCCTATTGGTTTCGTATTGCTAATTTTACTTGTGGCTAAATAGTAATTATATAGTCCCTTAAGTAAAATCAATACAAATTAAATCATGCTAAAATCATTTACTAAATATGTGTGGGCTTTAGGTGCATCAGTTGCACTATTTGCGTGTACAGAAACCCAAACTACCGAAACTGAAGAATCTATGAAAGTTGTTGACAACCACACCTATGCCAAGCCCGAAGAGGCCGTAATTACTCACCTAGATTGGGATGCAGCAATTGATTTTGATTCTAAAACAATAACAGCAACGGCCGTTTTTACTATTTCTACCTCAGATAATGCCAAAGAAATAATCTTTGACACTAACGACTTAACGATTTCAGAAATCAAAGATGAAGAAGGGAATGCGTTGAGTTTTAATGTAGGAGAAGATCAATCGTTTTTAGGTAGCCCTTTAACCGTTAACTTAAACAACAGCACAAAAAAAGTAAGCATAAGCTATACTACTAGCTCAGATGCTGAAGCCTTACAATGGTTAAATCCAAAACAAACGGCCGATGGGCTTGCTCCTTATTTATTTACGCAATCACAAGCCATTTTGGCTCGTAGCTGGGTACCAGTACAGGATTCTCCAGGCATTAGATTTACCTATAATGCGCATGTAAAAGCACCCCAAGGCATGCTTGCCTTAATGAGCGCAACTAACCCAACCGAAGTATCGGAAAATGGTGAGTATGACTTTATAATGAACAAACCAATTCCTGCTTATTTATTAGCATTAGCCGTGGGCAATATTGCTTATCAAAAACTAAGTGATCGTACAGGTGTTTATGCCGAGCCCTCCGTTTTAAAAGCAGCCACTTATGAGTTTGAAGATATGGAGCAAATGGTAGTGGCTGCAGAGCAATTATACGGCCCATACCAATGGGGAGTGTATGATTTAATTGTGTTGCCTCCAAGTTTCCCCTTTGGAGGAATGGAAAACCCCATGCTTACTTTTGCTACGCCAACTATCTTAGCAGGAGATCGCTCGTTGGTTTCACTCGTTGCGCATGAGCTTGCTCATTCTTGGTCGGGTAATTTAGTAACCAATGCTACTTGGGATGATTTTTGGCTAAACGAAGGCTTTACCGTTTATTTTGAGCAGCGGATAATGGAGGAAGTTTACGGCAGAGATTATTCTGAAATGCTAGCGTTACTCAGTTTACAAGATTTAAAAACTGAAGTAGCAGATATGTTAGCTGGAGAAAAACCAGAAGACACCAAACTAAAATTAGACTTAAAAGGCAGAAATCCAGACGATGGAATGACTGCCATTGCGTATGACAAAGGGTATTATTTTCTTCGGTTACTAGAAGAAACCGTAGGTAGAGAGAAGTTTGATGTGTTCTTAAAAGACTATTTCACTTCTAATGCATTTCATTCAATGACAACCGATGAGTTTATCACTCAACTAAATACCAAGCTTTTTGAAAAAAATGGCATTGCCGTTGATGAAAAACTATATACTGATTGGATTTTTGGTGAAGGCTTGCCTGCAAACTGCCCTCAGCCTATTTCTGATAGGTTTGATAAAGTTGAAGTTGTGTTAAAAAGTTGGTTAAGTGGAGAGTCCATTGAAGAGCTATTTACGCCCGAAGATTTAATCGAAAAAAGATGGAGCTCACAAGAATGGTTGCATTTTTTACGTAACCTGCCCGAAGACCTAACAACTGAGCAAATGAGCGCATTGGATTTGTATTTCCAATTTACAACTACCCGAAACTCAGAAGTATTTAGTGCTTGGATGATCCACGTAATTAAGCACCAATACGAGCCAGGATACAGCAACTTAGAGGCCTTTTTAATTAGTACAGGGCGCAGAAAATTTCTATCTCCCCTTTACGCTGAAATGGCTAAAACAGAGGATGGCCTAAAAATGGCCAAAGATATTTATGTGAAGGCACGACCTAATTACCATTTTGTAGCCATTAGCACCATGGATAAAATGCTAGATTGGGAGGAGAGTAATTAATCATTTGCTTTTTCATCCCGAGAAACGAGGAATCTTCTAAGATTAGAAAGTCTTCTGCAAGATGTAGAAGATGCTTCGTTCCTCAACATAAAAGTAAAAAAGAACAAAGTAATAAATTCAGCCTTTGTAATGAAGGATGTTTTAATTAACACTAATGAAAATCAAAACCATCAACGGCCATCTTTTTGTTGAATACGTACGAGACACGTATGATGCAGAAGAAATGAAAGAACGTTCTTCAACCTATTACAATTGGTTAGATACACGCAGATCTGTGCGTGATTACTCGGATAAACCTGTACCCAAAGAAGTAATTGAGAACATTATAAAATCAGCTTCAACGGCTCCTTCGGGAGCCCACAAGCAACCATGGGCATTTTGCGTGGTTTCTAACCCAGAACTAAAAAAGAAGATTAGAATTGCAGCAGAAGAGGAAGAAAAAGAAAGCTACGCCAGAAGAATGAGTGACGAATGGCTCGAAGATTTGGAACACCTTGGCACCAATTGGGAAAAACCCTTTTTAGAAATTGCACCGTACCTTATCATTGTGTTTAAAAAATCATACAATTTAGATGATAAAGGAGATAAATCTAATAACTACTACGTAAACGAATCGGTAGGTTTGGCTTGTGGTTTTTTACTTACAGCCATTCATAATGCTGGTTTAGTTGGGCTAACCCATACGCCAAGCCCAATGGCGTTTTTAACTAAAATATTAGAACGCCCATCGAATGAACGTCCATTCTTATTAATTCCTGTTGGGTATCCTGCGGATGAAACTTATGTGCCGCAATTAACTCGTAAACTTGTTGAGGATGTAAGTGTATTTTATGAGTAAGGCAATGAAAGCAATACTCCAAACCAAATTTGGATCTTCAGATACTTTATTTATTGGCGAAACAGAAAAACCTACACTAAAGCCAAATGAAGTACTCATAGAAGTGCACTATGCGGCTTTAAATCGAGCAGATATTCTTCAACGAGAAGGAAAATATCCGCCACCAAAAGGCGAATCAGCTATATTAGGGTTAGAAGCCGCTGGAACTATTTCAGCCGTTGGTAAAGATGTACAAGAATTTGAAATTGGTGACAGAGTAATGGCTTTATTGGCTGGTGGCGGACAGGCTGAATATGTGGCAGTTGATAGTAGATTAGTATGGAAAGTGCCTACAGAACTAAGTTTAGAGCAAGCCGCTGCCATACCCGAAGTATTTTTAACTGCTTACCAAGCATTGTACTTTGAAGGAAAAACCAAAGCTGAAAGCACAGTATTAATTCATGCAGGTGGCAGTGGAGTGGGTACTGCCGCCATTCAATTGGCAAAAGCCAAGGGCTGTAAAGTGTTAACCACATCAAGTAAAAGCAAACTCAATATTTGCACAAAGCTAGGTGCCGATTTAGCCATTAATTATCAAACCCAAGATTTTGCAGGTGAAGCAAGTAAGTTTACCAACGAGAAAGGCGTTAATATAATTTTAGATTTTATTGGTGCACCTTACTTTAAACAAAACTTAGACAGTTTAACTATTGATGGCACATTAATGATAATATCGGTTATGGGAGGGGTTAAATTAGAAAATCTAAATTTATACCCAATCCTCACAAAGAGATTAACCGTAAAAGGCACTACATTGAGATCAAGAAGTATTGCCTATAAAAATCAGCTAATTCAAGCCTTTTTAAACGACTTTGGTGCTGAATTAGAAAATGGCAAAATAAGCCCTGTTATAGATAGTGTATTCAATTGGGCAGATATTAAAGAGGCGCACGATTATATGGAAGCTAACAAGAACAAAGGAAAAATTGTGTTGAAAATAAAGAGTTAGAAATTCATTTATTACTTATGCTTCGCGATATAGATCATTATTACTTAAACAAAGAAGAACCAACCAAAAGCTGCTTACAAGCTTTACGAGATTATATATTAAACTCAACCAATTTATTAACCGAAGCTTGGAAATATAGGATGCCTTTTTTCTGTATTAATGGTAAAATGTTTTGCTATTTATGGACCGATAAAAAAACAGGTTGGCCTTACATTGGTTTTGTAGAAGGCAGAAATATAGACCATCCTTCATTAGAACTAGGAGATCGAAAACGAATGAAAATTCTTCGCATTAACCCCACTCAAGACTTGCCAACAAAAACTATTAATGAGATATTAGATGAAGCTCTTTTGCTTTACTAAATTGAGCAACAAGCATTAGCAAAATGCCAACCGGCATTAACCCACTAACCAAGTAAAGGAGAAGATAATAATTAGGTAAACTATCATGCCAAAAATAATTAGCTGCTCCTTGGGCAAACAATACTAATTCTGATAAAAGAACTCCAGTAATAAATAGTATCACGCCAATCTTAAATAGCAAACTTAGCTGAACAA
>CAZQWZ010000172.1:0-5706 GCA_964596935.1 uncultured Roseivirgaceae bacterium | reverse complement strand
TGTTTAATGCATAAAAAAATTAGATGTTTTATTACTTCACAGAATAAACCACCCATTTCATAGATTATTTTTAAATAAATACCCGTTATGGACTAAATTTGAGATGTTATATGAAAAAAACATATGTCATCGCTTTAAATTTAGGTTACTGGCTCTTACTAGTCTTACTAATGGCAATGTTATTTGTTGCAACGCAAATAAACTCGGTTGGTGGGCCATCTGCATTTAACCTGTATATATTGATTTCTAGTTTTGTAATAGCTCCTTCTCTCGTTGCTTTTTACGGTTCGTATTTTTTCCTATTCCGTTCTTTTGTCCAAAAAGTAGGTACAGCCAGGTTGGTAATCTATACGGCTTCCCTTTTATTAATTTCAAGTCTAGTAGCGTTACTAAACGTGTATTCGCAAGTTAGCTCAGCTAGAGTATTTTTTGAGGTTGAATTGTTAAGTCTAATGCTAAGCAGCTTTAATATTTTGGTGGGTTTTATTCTGCATAGTTTTATTTCTTGGTTTACTGATTTAAAAGAAAAAGAAGAGCTTAATCAAAAAACAAAGGCATTAGAATTAGAAATGTTGAAACTAAAACTCGACCCTCATTTTTTGTTTAATACCATCAATAACATTGATGTATTAATTGAAGAGGATGGCACAAAAGCTTCAGAATACATTATCAAATTATCCTCCATTCTACGATTTTATCTCTATAAAACATCAGATTCAATGATTAAGCTGAGTGATGAAATTAAGTACATTCAAGAATATGTTGACCTACAAAAAATCCGTACTAGCAATGAAAGTTTTGTAAACTTAACGCTAGATGGAAAACCAGAAGGCAAAGAAATAGCACCAATGGTATTCATCCCATTTATTGAAAACGCTTTTAAGCATTCTCTTAACAAAAAGACTGATACAATTAACATACAGATAACCATTACCGCTAATGAAGTCCATTTTAAATGTCAAAACAGTCATCATATTACCGAAAAAGACACGAAAGGAATTGGCAATGAACTGATAGAAAATAGACTCAAATTGATTTATGGAAATACATACGATTTAAAAATAACTGTCTCAGAAAATAATTACCTTATAGAATTGAAAATGCCTATATGAAAACCACTTGCATTATAGTAGAAGATGAACCTTTGGCAATGAAGCGTATCAAATCGTATGTGCAAAAAACACCCACTTTAGATCTATTAGGGAGCTTCGAAAATGCGTTAGAGGCCTTAGAGTTTCTAAAAAATAATAAAATCGACCTCCTTTTTTTAGATATTCAAATGGATGAATTAACCGGTATTGAATTTCTAGAATCAACTACTGTAAACTGCAAAGTTATTTTTACCACTGCTTACGAAGAATACGCCCTTAAAAGTTACGAATTAGATGTACTTGATTACTTATTGAAACCCTACACCTACCCGCGTTTTCTTAAAGCAGTAAATAAGTTTACTAAAGCAAACGAGGTTACAGATTATACGTTTATTAAATCTGGATATCAATTAGAAAAAGTGTATTTCAATGACATCCTCTACATTGAAGGAATGGGTGATTACAGAGGAATCCATACTGCCGATAAAAAAATACTGACCCTTCAAACCTTTACTGACTTACAACAACTTTTACCAAGTAGTATATTTAGGAGGGTTCACAAATCGTATATGGTTTCCGTAAATAAAATAGAAAGTGTAGAACGCACTATCATTGTAATTGGAAAAAAAAGGATTCCTATCTCTTCTACCTATAAAGACAATTTCTTCCGATTTATTAGTGTTTCTGAAAACTAAATCTGTTTTCACAGATTACTTTCCACAACTCACCGATTGTTTTTTTTGTCCCTAGATATTCATAACATTTTTGATAAGTATTAATTGAAAAAGCCATGAAAAAATTACTATTAACAATTGTTATTATTCAAACAAGCTTGTATTGTTTCTCGCAAAACGTAGGGAAGGATATCGATAAAATATTTACTGAATGGAATAACGAAAACCATCCTGGTGGAGTCATATCCATACTTAAAAAAGACAAAATCATATTTTCAGAAGCCTATGGATTAGCCAATATTAAATACCAGATTCCTAATACTACAGAAACCATATTTAATATTGCTTCAGTCTCTAAACAGTTTACGGCTATGGCCATTATCGTTTTGCATTTAGAAGGAAAACTGTCTATTGATGATGATATCCGAAAACATTTGCCTCAGTTATTTGAGTTTGAAAATATAATTACTATTCGACATTTATTGCATCACACCAGCGGTTTTAGAAGTACTCCCGAATTATTTGGATTGGCAGGGTGGAGAGATGGAGATGCCATTACTACAGAAGATGATTTTCGTTATTTCTACAAACAAACTGGGTTAAATTTTGAACCTGGTTCTCAGTTTATGTACACCAATTCAGGCTATGTATTATTAGCGAAAATTGTAGAAAAAGTTACTGAACAGACCTTTAATACATGGATGGCGGAGCACATCTTTACGCCTCTAAATTTGACTTCTACTTTTGTGGATGAAACCAATAGTAATACCCTTCCTAAAATTGCGACACCTTATAATGAATTTAAACCCAATCATTTTGCCATTGGAGAAAATACAAGCTTAGATATTGGCGCTTCAAACATCTATACAACAGCAAACGACCTCACTCATTGGATGAAGAATTTTGATAGTCCAACACCAGGATGGGAAAAAGCCTTTAGTATGATACAAACCACTGATACATTAACCAACGGCCAATTAAACACCTATGCTTTCGGTGTTATGATAGATGAATTTTACGGAAATAAGAGAATTCAACATACCGGAGGAATACCTGGATTTTTATCCTACGCAGCATATTATCCAAATGAAGAATTAACGATTGTGTTGTTGACCAATTTTATTTCGTATGAAGTAAATGATAAATACTTGCAGCTCTCTCAACTATTCTTAAAAAATAAGACTCCTAAACCTGCAAAAGAAAAAAGACCTACAGGAATCTCTCTTGATTTGGTAGCAGCTAATAACTTCTCTGGTAGTTACTGGAATACAGAAGAAAACTACGCTCGTGAAATTTATGTCGCGAGTGATACCTTATGGTACATGAGAGCGAATGGAATGAAATCACATTTGATTCAAACTGGGGAAAATGATTTTATCCTGGGCGGAATAAATGCAATTGTTCGTGTTCAATTCTATACTGGAGAAAAAAACAAAATGATAGTTACAGATGGAAACAACCCAGCTCAGCTATTCGAAGAATATGACAGCACACCATTAACACCATCTGAAAAAGAAGCATATACCGGTTCATTTTATAGTCCTGAACTTGAAACCACCTACCTTATTGCGTTAATAGGTGAACAGCTAATTGGGTATCATAGTAGACATGGTGAATTTTCGATTGGAATTTTAAAAAGAGATATTACAGATTGGGCTGGCATGGCAATAGTCAAGTACAAACGAAACGAAAAAGGAGAAATCATTGGTTTATATGTAGGTATTAATCGGGTGGAAAATGTGTGGTTTATAAAAAATGACTAATAAAAGAGATCTCATTATTGAAAAAATAAGAACCAAATTTTAAAAAAAACACTAATTAATAGCCCATATGAATCAACTTATTATAGACACCAATAATCTTTATTTTTCTTACGATAAAGCAAAAAACGATATTGGAAATTTGGAACTAAAAGTTCCTAAAGGAAGCATTTATGGCTTTTTAGGGCCCAATGGTTCGGGTAAGAGTACAACTATTCGCTTATTACTCGGACTTCTTGAAAAACAAGCTGGAACAGTTGTTCTTTTTGGAGAAACATTTAATCGGGAAACGAGACTTTCTATTTTAGACAAAGTGGGCGCATTAATAGAAAATCCTTCTTTATACCCACACTTAACTGCCATTGACAATTTAAAAATTACCGCCAATTACCGTCAAATTCCTTACGTAAGAATACATGAAGTACTAGAAATTGTAAAACTTAGCCATGCTAAAAACAAGAAAATAAAAGAATATTCTTTAGGAATGAAGCAACGTTTAGGCTTAGCAATTTCTTTGCTAAGTAATCCTGAACTAATCATTTTAGACGAGCCCACCAATGGCTTAGACCCTAAAGGAATTATTGATATGAGAGAGCTAATTAAAGACTTGAACACCAAGTACGGAACAACCATATTCATTTCGAGTCATTTGTTAAGCGAAATTGAAAAAACGTGTACTCATGTAGGTATCATTAAAAATGGGAAGATGCTATATCAAGATACGGTAGCAGCTTTAAAACAATCGAATGACACCAATATTAAAGTAGATTTTGAAGTTGAAAAACCTTCGGAAGCCTTATTAATTCTAAAGAATTTAATAAAGGAAAGCCCCTCTTTGATAGAAGGAATTTTACGATTTGAAGTCCAGAATAAAGAAGAAATTACTGAACTAATAGATTTTTTAAGGTCTGTGAAGATTAATATTTATCAAGTCTCTATTAAAAATAATTTAGAAGAACTGTTCTTATCACTAACCGCAAACTAAAAAATATGACCGTATTATTCTTCTATATATCAAGTATAAAAAATGAATTGATTAAGCTAAAAAGAACTTTTGCTTTTTGGCTTACCATCATTAGTGCATTTCTTTTTCCGCTTTTATTCTTTATCATCTATTTAATTGAACATAAAGCCCTAACGCCAGAGATAGGAATAAATCCTTGGGATAAATTTATGACTACCCAAATCGAAAATTCCATTCCTTTTTTCATTCCCATGTTTATTGTACTAATTACAAGTTTAATCATGCAAATCGAACACAACTCACTAGGCTTGAAACATTTATTTGCTTTACCAATTCCTAAATGGAGCGTTTATTTTGGGAAATTAAGTGTGGTTATATTGACCATAATTACCACTTACATCTTTTATTATGTTGCGATTTTATTATTTGGCTTATTACTAGGGTTAATACATCCTGATTTGGCTTTTCTGAATTTTAAACCCGAACATGTAAGATCCCTAAAATATTAGCAACCTCTTTTGTGGCTTCATCAGGAATTATTGGAATTCAATTTTGGTTAAGCTTCCGATTTAAAAATTTCATCATTTCGCTTGGCTTTGGAATCTTTTTAGTCATTATTGGAATAATAATTTCTCAAGCTACAGAGTCTATTTATTTCCCCTACGCTTTTCCCGTATTGTCTGTTTCAATGGGTGATAAAATGCCTTATATTTTAGGTATATCTTCTGTAACCGTATTTAGTATTAGCTGTTTTATAGTCTCCAGTTTTTTAGGATTTGCTCACATTAATAGGATAGATATTAAATAAACTTTGATTTATACTTAATATTAGTTACCATCGCTCTTTGGATGAAAGTTTAAAACAGGCTGAATTAAATTTTGCTAGGAATAATCTAATAATACGAAAGCGAATTTCAACACTAATTTGTATTGCTTGCTATTGAAAAAAATGAGGCAATTACTTTAGCGTTTATTAAAAAAAGAGACTAACTAATTATGCAAGAAAACAATTCGCAAATAGTAATCTATCAAAATGAAAACGGAGAAACAAAATTAGATGTTCGTTTTCAAGACGAAACTGTTTGGTTAACGCAAAAGCTGATGGCAGAGTTGTTTCAAACAACTCCTCAAAACATAACCATTCACCTAAAAAACATATTTGATGAAGGTGAATTGGAAGAAAAAGCAACTTGTAAGGATTTCTTACAAGTTCAAAT
>CAZQWZ010000171.1:0-5716 GCA_964596935.1 uncultured Roseivirgaceae bacterium | reverse complement strand
ACTATACCATTTAACTACAATTTGTATAGGTAGTTAAGTGCTTACCTCTATTAATTTAATAACAGTTAATTGCCGAAGTGTTAATAATATTCCTAAGTTGGATTGTAAACAGAAGGGGATAATTTAATTTATTGTAGATTGATAATTCTTAAACATTAATTAAAATACGATGATATTTTCTAATAAATGGATGCGCATACTGTTCGCAATAATACTTTTTATAGCAGGGCTTTTTGTTGGCAAATCGTTTTTTGCAAAAACGGCCACATACGTACCCATGCCTATTGCTGCTCGTCAGTTTGATGCTAATTCTGGGTCAGATTCAACAGGCGCTATAACAGCGGCTTCATTAAGTGGAGACATTATAGAAGTAAAAGATGGAGAATCGATTATTGCTGCAGTAAAAAAGGCAAAGCCAGGCGATTTAATCCGAGTTTATCCTGGCAAATACAAAGAAACCGTATATATCGATAAAGATAATATTAGTTTTCAAGGGGTTATCATCGAAGGTAAATGGCCTATACTAGATGGAGAAAAAGAATTGAATGATGCTTTCCTATATTCTGGCAATGGCATTAGAATAGAAAATTTCAAAATCATTAATTATAAAGGCAATGGCATAATGGGCCAGGCGGGCAATAATTTTATTATTAGAAATAACTGGGTAGTAGATGCAGGTGTATATGGCATTTTTCCAGAGTTTGGCAAAAATGGGCTGATCGAACACAATGTTTTATCGGGTATTGAAGATGCCGCTATTTATGTGGGCATGTGCGATAATATTGATGTGCGTCATAATGAAGTGTATGAAAACGTAGCAGGTATTGAAATCGAAAATAGCCGTCATTGCTTGGTAGAATATAATTATGTGCATCATAATACGGGAGGAATATTGGCATTTATAACTCCGGGCTTGCCCATTAAAACCGCTTATGACATCATTATCCGTAATAATTTTATTGTAGATAACAACCATCCAAACTTTGGAGCTCCAGGCTCAATAGTTTCTGGCATTCCTCCAGGGTCGGGCATAATTGTAATGGCAGCAGATGATGTTACTATTGAGAACAATATCATTACCGGAAATGATAATGCTGCCATTGGCATTACCGATTTAAGTATGGGTGCAAACTTATCGAACGACCCTGATTCTGAGCCTAACCCAGATAGAGTGGTAATACTTGATAACTATATGGAAAATAATGGAGGCAACCCTGTGGGCGAAGTAAAGCTGTTGATGAAAGCATCCATGTTGGATAGAGCACCAGATATTATTGCCATTGGTGGAGGTACAGGGAGTTGTATTAGAGATAGAGAACGATATATCACATTTGGATTGGGAGATTGGGGGCAATGTGAAACAGCTGACACCAAAGAAATTACTACCATGATGTTAGATAAGCCTGTGGCCCCAAGAGCCATTACAATGGAAGAAAAAGGAAACCTTACCTTTTATGGGATTTGTGCTGGATGCCACGCTTATGATATTCGCATGATTGGGCCTCCAATAAATGCTATTCAAGCAATTTACCATAACAACCCACAAGGAATGGCCGATTTTATTGCTGCACCAACGCATAGGCGAGAAGATTACCCGGAAATGCCTCCTCAAAATTATTTAACGCCTGAAACCCGCTTGGCCGTGGCAGAATATATTCTAACACTAAAGCAATAAAAATATAACGTCATTCCTGCGCATGCGTGTCGCTGAAGCTTTAGCGTAAGCACAGGAAGGAATCTGTTAGAAACTAAATTTTTTTAGTGGAAACCTGCTTGTTTTTTTAGGTCATTTCGTAACGCAGTGGAGCAATCTTAGCCATGTGCCAACAAAAATGCTAGAAGGCTAAGACTCCTACGGAGTGACTTGTATGGATGAAAATATCAATAAATCAATTTTCCAAACCGCTTATTAAAGCCATCAATACCTTGTAAACCACCTGTGTGAATGGCCAGCACCTTGCTGTTTTCTTTAAATTTGCGATTGGCGGCCATGTCAGCTACACCATACATCATTTTGCCTGTATAAATTGGGTCTAATCGGATGCCTTGTTCTATTTTAAAATTATTAATAAAGGCAATTAGTTCACGGCTATGTTTGGCATATCCGCCAAAATGGTAATCGAAGCTTATTCGCCAGTTTTTAAGTAATTCTTTGTTTACTAATTTCAATAAATTATGGACTTCTCCATCCAAAAAATCACCTTTTAGTGATGATACTCCAATGATTTCAGACTTGCCATTCAATTTGCTAATAAGCCCTGTTAGCGTGCCGCCTGTGCCTACTGCACTTACCACATAATCATACGAGTTAACTAAATGGCCTTCCAATATTTCTTCAGCCCCTCGAATGGCCACTTGGTTTGTTCCTCCTTCAGGCAATAAATAGAAATCTCCATATTTTTGTTTTAATTCATCTACAAACGTAGGCTCTGTTTTAGTTCGGTATAGGCTACGGCTTACATAATGCAATTCCATTCCTATAAAAGAGGCCAGCCTAAGTGTAGGGTTTAATGGCAATGTTTCTTCGCCTCGAATTATGCCAATCGACTTAAAACCAGCTTCTTTAGCTGCCACAGCAGTGGCATGAATATGGTTAGAAAACGCCCCTCCAAAAGTTAAGAGTGTTGTAAAACCTTCTTCTTTTGCTTTTATCAAATTATACTTAAGCTTATACCATTTATTACCCGAAACATGCTTGTGAACTTTATCTATCCGGAGCATATCAACGGTAATATTATTTGGATTTACTTCTAATTTGATAGAGTCTAATGTTGGTTTTTGTTGTTGAATGAGCATAAAAATTAGTAACCGCAAAGGCGGAGAGGCGCAGAGAAAAAATTAAAAATTATTTACAATTCTTTTAAATCCATTTTTTAAAAGAGGTACATTAAAGTTAATAAGAAAACCCAATCTTTTATCTGCAAGTTTTAAATAAGAAATAATCTGTGCCTGATGTACAGGTAAGATAACCTCAACAGCTTTAATTTCTGCAATAATCTCATTTTCTATGAGTAAGTCAATCCGAAAATATTTCGATAGTTCTTCGCCTCGATAAAACAGAGGTAACCGAACTTGGCTTTTGGTATTTGTACTTCGAAGTTTAAGTTCTTTTTGCAAACGGGCTTCATACACAGATTCAAGTAAACCTGGCCCCATTTCTTTATGTACCGTGATACAAGCATCCAGTATTTCTTTAGATAATTGGTTGTATTCCTCCTTTTCCATTATGTAAAATTAGTCGCAAATATTTTAAGTGTCAAAAAAGCTTAGCGTCTTAGTGCCTCTGCGGTAACACTTTAAAATCTATCTTTGCAGTATGTCAGAAAATCAGTCAGTTGAGTTGGATGAGCTTTATGAGCATCACCGAATTATAGTAGATCCTAAGCAAGGATTATTACGCATTGATAAATTTTTAATGGCAAAATTGCCCGGAGGTACTCGAAACAGGATTCAGGCAGGCATAAAAGAGGAACATATTTTGGTAAATGAAAAGCCAGTAAAGCAGAATTACAAAGTGCGTGATGGTGATGTAATTACTGTTTCATTGCCAGAGCCGCCTAGAGATACCGAAGTTATTCCTGAAGATATCCCTTTGGATATTGTATTCGAAGATAAATACCTTTTGATCGTTAATAAACCTGCGGGTATGGTGGTACACCCTGCCCATAATAATTGGGATGGCACCTTGGTTAATGCGTTGGTTTGGCATTTCAATCATTTACCCGAAATGAAAGGAAATGAGGGTCGGCCAGGGTTGGTGCATCGAATTGATAAAGATACTTCGGGGCTATTAGTAATTGCTAAAACCGAAAAGGCAATGAGTGGGTTGGCCAAACAGTTTTTTGATCACAGCATAGAACGCACGTATTATGCCGTGGTTTGGGGAGAGCCCAAGGAGGAAGAAGGAACCATTGATGTAAATTTAGGCCGAAGCCTAAAAGATAGAAGAGTTACGGCTGCTTTCCCTGAAGGAGATTTTGGTAGAACGGCCGTTACTCATTATAAAACCTTAAATAATTTGAGGTATGTCTCGTTAATTCAATGCAATTTAGAAACAGGTAGAACACATCAAATAAGAGCTCATTTTAAATATTTAGGGCATCCTATTTTTAATGATGCTACGTATGGCGGAGACCAAATTGTAAAAGGAACTCGCTTTTCTAAGTATAGGGCATTTGTTCAAAATTGCTTTAAAGCAATTCCTAGGCAGGCGTTGCATGCCAAATCTTTGGGTTTTATTCACCCCATTACTAAGGAGAAAATGCAGTTTGATTCGGAGTTGCCAGAGGATTTTAAAACTTTGCTAGATAAGTGGGAGAATTATGTGCAACATCATTAATTGGTAGCCAAGAGGAAGAAGCAATCTCTTAAAATGAGCCAATAGCTTGTTGTAACTAAAACAAGCCTTAAATTTGATGGCTAATGACATTTAGAAAAATTTATATTGTTGTTTTACTAGTACTAATTTTAGTATTTGGTATCGTAAAAACATTTGCGCAAAGCAATGCTACCTATGAAAACCAAAATTGGCTATTAGAACAGAACAATCTTATAGAAGAAGATTTAATTGAATTAGCCATCAAATCTTTAAAAATGGCAGAAGCAGGCATCGCAGATTCTTCTACCGCTTCTCAATTAGAATCTATTGGGTATTTAGCAATTACAAAATCTAATTTCACAAACTCTAAAACTGATAAATACCAACGAAAAGGTTGGTGGATGCTTAGCTATCCTGTGGCTATAAAATATGGCTTAGTTATAAATAATGTAATTGATGAAAGGCTAGATTTAAGAAAATCGACCATTGCATCTTATACGTATTGGGCACATTTAAACACTATATATGAGGGTTCTGATTTCGCAGATTTGGCATTTTTAGAAAGTCCTATTTCTATCTCTAAATTTAAATATGATTCCATCAATTTTCCAATTGAGTTTAGCAAAATAAATAGCACTAAACATAGATTGCAACAAGTAAAACAGCTATACGTTAAGTATAGTTTAGAAAAGTATGTTGGGCCAATTCAACCAACAGTTGAGGTAAAATCTGCTCAACCTATTTCATTCGAATCAATTCATCATTTTTTGCAAATACCAACCTTAGATTTACAGAAGTTAAACCCTCAATGGGTTTCAAATATCTATAACCCGCTCTATGGGCAATTGGTATTGCCAACCTCTTATAAGGATAATTTCGAGAATCAAATGCTTACTATGCAGCAAAAAACGAGTGATACAGAAATCGTTTTAGTTGCTGCTAACGAAAAAAGACTAAAGCAATTATTAGGCGACATTCCTGATTTGGAAACATATAAACCTATAAGGTATAAAGTAAAGAGGGGGGATAATTTAGGACTTATAGCTCAACGTTATCGAGTTAAAATATCAAGTATTCGTTCTTGGAACGAACTAAAAAGTGATAGGATATATGCAGGACAAAGATTAACTATTTATATGCCCATAAATCAAAAGGAAGTTATTGTTAAAGCCACACCTAAAAAACCTAAGAAAAGCAATTTAAAATCAGGCGAATATCAAGAATACACGGTTCGAAAAGGAGATACCTTATGGGGCATTTCTCAGCAATTTGATAGCATTAGTGCCGATATGATAATGGAAGACAATGGAATAGATGAAAATATTTCGCCTGGGCAAGTGCTTAAAATTAGAACAATAGAATGAGCCAAAGAAGTCCTTTACATTCGTTATTATTTTT
>CAZQWZ010000170.1:0-5760 GCA_964596935.1 uncultured Roseivirgaceae bacterium | reverse complement strand
TTTGTTGAAAGAGGGCCTGAATATACCCAGTATGCCGTAGCCGCAGAATTTCCTTCTATCGGTAAAGAATTTGTGGCGATTGCACTTATGTTTTTCGCATTCACAACCATAATGGCTTATTACTATATGGCAGAAACGAATGTAGCTTACCTTGATAAAAAAGGGAATAAAAAGTATTTAATAAACATATTAAGAGTTACCATTTTGGCAACTACATATTACGCAACCACCATTACTGCGGGTGCCGTTTGGACCTTAGGAGATATAGGCGTGGGGCTTATGGCTTGGTTAAATATTATAGCCATACTTATTTTAAGAAAGCCAGCCATGTTGGCACTAAAAGATTACGTTGCTCAGCGAAAAGCAGGGCTTGATCCTGTTTTTAATTCTAAAAAATTAGGAATTAAAAATGCCGAATTTTGGGAAAACAAGGAGTAAATAATCCAAAATTTATAAAAAACTGATGAAATTTGGGGGTTAAACTCAAAAACCTCTTTTTTCTATGTAAATAAAATTGATTTTTATTCTATTATTACAACATTAAATTTTGATTAATCAAAACTATGCATCTTTTTAAAAGTTTACTTACCACCTTAGGGGTTATAGCTTTTTCGGTAATTGGATATTCTCAAGATATTCAATGGGCTTCTAAAGTCATTGAATTTTCATCGGAATTAACACCCATCCAATATTCGGCAGAGCAGGTTCTAGGCAAACCTAATGTACTACCCGCAGCAGGCGAAAGCCCTTCTGCTTGGACCCCCGATAGACCCAACAGCAAGGAGTTTATCAAAGTAGGATTTGCTAACCCTATTGCTATTCGTCAAATTGTAATAGCTGAGTCTTATAGCCCAACCACAATAACTAAAGTATATGCCTATGATGTTTCTGGAAAGGAATATTTAATCAATACATTTAGTGCTGCTGATATTCCTTTAAAAGGAAGGCTTTTCAGTATTATTATGACTGAGACTAAATACAAGGTGGCAGCTGTTAAAATTGAATTCGATGGATTAATTGTTACAGAATATTACAGTATTGATGCCATTGGTATTTCAAACTCTGCAAGGCCAACAAACGTGGAGGTTGAAATAATGGACAATCTTAATGCCAATCTGCTCGCTGAAAGGTTGAGTAGTAATGTAAATAGTCCTTACACAGAGTTTAAGCCTTTGTTATCTCCAGATGGACGTACATTATACTTTAGTAGAAAAAACCACCCAGATAATATCGGTGGCATAGAAGATGGCGAAGATATTTGGTATTCTGAAATGGACTCAACCGGAGAGTGGAAAAAAGCGGTTAATATGGGCCGACCTTTAAACAACGAATCGCCTAATTATATTTGTTCGGTTACACCCGATGGAAACTCAGTTGTATTGCTATTAGGTAATCAATATGATGAGAAGGGTAAAGGCAGAATGAAAGCGGGTGTTTCTATAAGCAGTAAAGAAGGCGATGAATGGACCCCGCCTTTTAATTTGCTTATAGAAAACGATTATAACTATAATGAAAAGGCTAACTATTTTTTAGCTAATAACAGACAAGTTTTATTACTTTCGGTAGAGCGAGATGACTCTAATGGTGCTCGCGATATGTACGTAAGTTTTTTTAAAGAAGACAGTACTTGGACAGAACCTAAAAATTTGGGAAAACAAATTAACACCGCAGGTGATGAAAGCTCTCCATTTTTAGCGGCTGACGATAAAACACTCTATTATTCCACCAACGGATTAGGCGGTTATGGTGGGCAAGATATATATGTGTCTATTAGGCAAGATGATTCTTGGGCCAACTGGACAGAACCTCAAAATTTAGGGCCAGATATCAATTCTCCTAAAGAAGACTTGTTCTTTAATATTCCTCTAACTGGTAATTATGCTTATTACACGCAGGAAGTAGGCGAGGATAATTCTGATATTTTTAAAGTAGAGTTGCCATTAAAAGTAATGCCAGCCGATGTAATTGTTATTAGAGGCATATTACTTGATAAAGAAACGGGCGAGCCTATTGAAGCTAAAATTATTTATGAAAAATTACCCGAAGGCACAACGGTTGGTATTACCAAATCGCATAAAGGAACTGGAAAATATGAAATTGTGCTGCCCAAAGGGTATAAATATGGATATAGAGCAGAGGTTGATGGGTATTTGCCAATTAATGAAAATATTGATTTAACGGATGATAAATATAGTGGAGATGAGATTAGTGCAAACCTCTATATGGTGCCAGCCAAAGTGGCTGCGATAATAACACTTAATAATATTTTCTTCGACTTCGACAAAACAGTTTTAAAAGCAGACTCTTACCCCGAGTTGGATAGGCTGGTTAAATACTTAAATGAAAATGAAACCATTAAAATTCAAGTTAGAGGGTTTACCGATAGTACCGGGCCAGAGGATTATAATCTTGGATTGTCTGAAAGAAGAGCCAAAGCAGTTGTTAAGTATTTAAAAGGAAAGAATATTGCCAGCGGCCGTGTTGAAGTAAAATGGTTTGGAGAAGCTAACCCTATTGAAACTAACACTACTAAAGAGGGCCGAAGTGCCAATAGAAGAGTTGAATTTGAAATTATTGAAAAGTAAAATAATGAACAAAACGTTATACATTCTAGGCCTGTTAATTTTTACGTTAATAGGTGGCGTCAATGCATTTAGTGATGAACCAGATAGCTTAGTTTCTTATAAAGGAATTATCGTTGATAAATTTTCTGGACGACCTCTATCAGGGGTAACTGTTAAGTATAAAAAATTGCCTTACCAATCAGAAATTGGAGTATTGATAACTGATGAGAACGGGAAATTTGAAGCTTACTTTAGAGCAAGAGAGTTATACTCAATTTTTATTCAGTACGAAAGATACGTTTCACTATCAGAAGTAATCCGTCCATTAGAAGGCGCAAGCCCTAACTTGACTCGTACAGATACCATTAAATTACAAATTGGTGGTGTGGGGAGTGTATTGGCACTACATAATCTAAACTTTGAACAAGGTAAATCTAAAATTACCCAAGACTCATTTGAAGAATTAAATAACTTAGTTAAGATGCTGAAAGATGCTCCAACTATGATTATTCAATTAGAAGGACATACTGACCGCAGAGGCTCGCCAGTAAAAAACTTAGAACTTTCTAAAAATAGGGTTCAATCCCTAAAAGATTTTCTTGTGTCAAATGGGATAGATCAAAAACGAGTGCTAACAAAAGCATTTGGAGGGTCTCAACCCATTACCCAAGAAAATACACCAGAAGGTCGAGCTAAAAACAGAAGGGTTGAAGTAAGAATAATAAGTGAATAAGTTAACCTAACTTAATATACCCTTAAGATTTGCTGGCGAATAAGCCACAGACTTAAGGGTTTTTTTATCTCCATCTCTGTAAACTAAAAAGAGCCCATTGTCTTCTTCAATATGTGCAGATACACCTCTGGTGTTTTTATAATGTTCTACCGTTTTTTCGGCCTCTTCAAGTGTAGAACAAGCCTTACTCATATTAGAACGTTGAACTTCATTAAATAACTCCACAAACTTATTGCCCATTCCAAATTCTAATACTGCTCCTGATAGTACATACTGTATATCACAAAGTGCATCAGCAATTTCAACTAAATCATTGTCTTCAATGGCCTGTTTAAGTTCATTAACTTCTTCTTGCAGTAAAGAAACCCTTAAATCACACCTTTGTTTAGAGGGTATTTGTGGAGAATTTAAGATTGGATGTTTAAAAGTTTTATGAAATTTAGTTACTTGATTGAGAGAGTCAATTTTATCCATGTTGTAAACAGTTTATAAAAGTTAAGGTTTTAATAAGCTACAATGTTAATAAGCTTAGTGAAATAGTAGTGTTAAATCTTACTTAAAAATATTCGTATATTTAACGTAATAAGCTCAATACTATGAAGACTGATGAAAGAACCCAAATGGATATTAATCCTTTTATCGATTTATTTAATTTACAAAAGAAAAAAGCGCAACAGCTTAGATCTGGCACCATTAAGGATAGAAAGAAGAAATTAATCAATCTAAAAAATTGGGTGAATGAAAATAGTGATCGCATTATTTCGGCACTTTATAAAGATTTTAAAAAACCTGAAGTAGAGGTTTTGTTATCCGAAATACAGCCTGTGGTGGCCGGGGCAAGGCATGCTATTAGTAATCTTCATCGTTGGGCAAGGCCAAAGAGTGTGCCTACACCTCTAACTTTATTTGGGGCAACTTCTCATATTCAGATAGAACCCAAAGGCGTATGCCTAATAATTGCACCTTGGAACTATCCTTTTAATTTGCTTATCCTGCCATTAATTGAAGCCATTGCTGCAGGTAATACTGCTATTTTAAAGCCATCGGAGTTAACGCCCTATACGGCTCAATTAATTGATGATATGATAGGAGAGCTCTTTAGTGAAGATGAAGTAAAAGTTGTTCAAGGAGAAGTTAAAACATCGCAACAACTACTTGCCTTACCATTTGATCACATCTTTTTTACAGGCAGCCCTGCTGTGGGTAAAATAGTAATGGAGGCAGCAGCCAAAAACCTAACATCGGTAACTCTTGAACTTGGAGGGAAATCTCCGGTTATAATTGACGAAACAGCTAACATTAAAGATGCAGCTGAAAAGTTGGTTTGGGGGAAGTTTATGAATTGTGGACAAACCTGTATTGCACCAGATTATGTATATGTACATGCTTCAATATATAATCAATTTGAGGCTGAAATTAAAAAGGCTATCCAAAAGGAATACTACAAGGATGGGCAAGTAAATACAGATGATTATGCTAGAATTGTAAATGAGAGGCATTATAGCAGAATTACTGCCTTATTAGAAGACGTAGTTGATGTTGGAGGGAAAATAGTTTTTGGAGGCACTACAAATGCTGAAGAAAACCTTATTGAGCCCACTATTGTAACCGATATGCCAGATTCTAGTAAAGTGATGCAAGAGGAAATATTTGGGCCTATATTGCCTTTAAAAAAGTATAACAACCTTGAAGATGTAATTGAACAAATTGCTTCTAAACCAAAACCTCTGGCTTTATACTATTTTTCAAAATCGAAAAAGAACACGCAACGAGTTATTAATGAAGTTTCCGCTGGTGGTGTATGTATAAATGAATCAGTTCTTCATTTTACAAATCACGATTTGCCTTTTGGCGGTGTTAATAATAGTGGCATTGGTAAATCTCATGGTTATCATGGGTTTATTGCATTTTCAAATGAAAAATCTGTGTTAAAACAACGAGTTGGACTAACATCTGTTAAATTTTTCTATCCTCCTTATAATAATTTGATTACCAAACTTACTCGCATAGTTGCAAAATACTTATAATAGTAATTTGCGCAAATAGTAAAATATTAATAATGTGCTTTTGTTTTTCAATAAATAGCACTATTTTAATGAAATAATTTAAGAAGATGGTTGGCTTAAATTAGCAATAAACATGGATATAGTATCTCGTAAACGCATTAACTTATTAATTAATTTAGCTGGTATTCAAAAGGTAGATTCTCGCTGTTCTAAAGTTAATTTAATTAAACGAGTAGCAAATGAATGCAACTTTTCTACATTAGATTTAACCAAACTTATTAATTCTCCAGAACCTATTGGCTCATTTGGAGCACTTTCTCAAAGCCAAAAGGAGCAGTATATGTACAATATATGTGAGCTTATGACATTGATTGAGTTAGATCTTCAGAAAAAACTTTTATTTCAAAAAGTTGCTCACGATTTGGAATACGATAGCACCCAATTAAATAGTATTCTA
>CAZQWZ010000169.1:0-5786 GCA_964596935.1 uncultured Roseivirgaceae bacterium | reverse complement strand
TTAAAACAAACATAAATTCTATACCAAATATTAATATTGACACTACAAAACCCGCCTTATTGTTGGTAGATGACAACACTGAAATGAGAGAATACATTCGCTCTCTTTTAACCGATTACAATGTTATTGAAGCAGGTAATGGAATAGAAGCGTTAGAAATTTTGGAAACTCAATCTATTAATGCCTTAATAACGGATTATATGATGCCAAAAATGGATGGCTATGAATTAATTAAACAAGTAAAGGGAAAAAAATACTCTTTTCCTATTATAGTTATTACGGCAAGAGCTGATGTAAAAAGCAAATTAGAGGTATTAGCATTGGGTATTGATGATTATTTAACAAAACCTTTTGTGGAGGAAGAATTATTATTCCGATTACGCCATTCCTTATTAAATGCTGAAAACAGAACTAAATACCAAAAAGAAGAGCTCACTCAATTTCAGGAAGAAGATAATATAGTTGAAGAGAATGAAATACTGATAAAAAGCAGAGCAATTGTTGAAGAAAATATTGGAAACCATTTGTTTGGCGTTCCTGATTTGGTTGAATCCTTAAATTTGACTGAAAGAACATTATATCGTAAAATAAAAATCCATTCAGGATTAAGCCCTAATCAATTTATAAGGGAAATTAAATTACTTTATGTACGTAATTTGGTTGAAGAAAATAAATTAACTTCCTTATCTCAATTAACCGAAAAAGTAGGATTCAAAAACACAAGTCATCTTCAAAAGCTGTATAAAGAAAGGTTTGGAACCACTATTTCTGGTTGATTTTTTATTTAAAACTCCATTATTCTTCTTTTCTCTGATAGCATGAACACGTCTATCAAAAACACCTAAACATTTATTTGTCAGCGGATTAAGTCTTCTCTTGGCAAGAATCGTTGCTGGATTGGCAGGAATGGTCTTTCGTGTGGCAAAAATGATTTCTCGTGTGGCAAAAATGGTTTTTTGTATTGCAACAACAAAAAGTGAAATCACCTCATGTTTGCAATTCATTAAATACAAAAGAACTATGAAAAAATTAATACTAGGAGTTACTCTATTAGTAATACTAGCAACAGCAGCAACAGCTCAAAATAGCTTATTTACTAATATCTCTACAACAGATCAATATACAGGGTACAGATCTGTTGTTGATAGTGATAATGATGGAGTATATGAAATAAAAGACAGACAATTTGTTGTAAAATTTAAACTTAAAACACTTACTACTGGTGAAGGATATAGCGTTTCAGCTATCGTAGATAAAGGAGATAGCAAAGGAAAAACAAGTACGATTGATGTAGTAGAAGGAAATTATACATGTAAAGGCTACCCTTATGAAAGTGTAATAAGAGCTATGTATAATAAAGAAGGTATTGTTGCCATTGGCGATTATGTTTTTTTTCTTAAAGGTATTTCTGATGCGGGTACTTCTTATACTGCTATAGATGAAGTATATATTAAAGAGGGAGCTTCAGGGGGGGGGTTCTGAAAAAAAAGAAAAGCAGAAAGTGTCTTTTAAAGAAAAAATGCTAGCATTAAAAAATGCTTCAACTTCTGGGGGTATGGTTATATCTGCTAATTATGGTTCAGAACATAAATATTTAGAAAGTCAGAACCTAAGAAAATTAATTACTGATTACCTAGTAGAAATGAAAGCAAAACAAGATGCTAGAACTGCAAAAGAAAAACAATCGGATGCAAACATTTCAAAATCTAAGGACGCAATCGTAGCCAAAGCAAAAGCAACTAAAGCTGCAGCAAAAGCAAAAAATGATGCAGAATGGGCTGAAGCTAAAAGCTATAACGATTCTATTAAAGCTACACCAGAGCATCAAGATTTGGAGAGAAGAAAGAGACAAAATGAGGCGAATTATCAATCAAGAAATGGTGGGTCACAGACACAGGGCAAAGTAACAATTTATAACAAAACAGGTAAAGATATTTATATCTACGCAGATGGAAATAGAAATGGAACACGAATAAATGTAAATAGCAGTACAAAAGTAGATTGCTCCTCTAATTACACCTATAAGTTTGATTCCAATTCTGGAGGTTCTGGCACTTCTTTTTATGGTACCAACTCTGGTTGTGGTAGTAGTATTACCGTACAATAATTAAATATGAGGTCACTTTTTGTAAGCTGCATATTTTTCCTTTTTAGTAATAATATAATGGGTCAGTCACCCATTTTTATTTCTACAGATAAGGCTAATGAGGATATAAATCAAATGATAAAAACTTTTGAAGAAGTTCATTATAACCCTTATTTTAATATAAGTAAAGAAGAATTCTATCAGAAAAAAGAGCAATTATTAAACGATTGGAAAGAAGATTCAATACCCTTAAAAAAGTTTATGGTTGTAGGAATGAAATTATCTGCCTTAATGAGTGGTGGACATTCTGCTATGGATTGGCAAAACCCTAAAATTATAGCTGAATTAACATTACATAATTACATTCCTTTTACCGGGAAAATGGTAGATGATAATCGTTTTGTTGTTACAAAATCAAATCTTTCGAAGATTAAAAAAGGAACATTCGTAACATCTATAAACGGAATTAATATTGCTGATTTATATAAGGAATGTATGTCTTATGTTGGTGGTATTTATGCCTTTAAAAATGTTTATTGCGAAGCACTGTTCCCGTTGTATTTGTTTTTTAACGATGAATTGAAAGCGCCTTATTCAATTAAAATGAATAGTTCAAATGATGTTATTAAAACTGCAGGGTTATCCATTGGAGAATTAATGGCTTTTGTTAATTCGGATCAAGCAGTTGTAGATTACTCTTTCGAAATTCTGGAGGATAAAATCGGTTTAATTTCCTACAATAAGTGTAATGATTATGAAAAATTCAAAGTCTTCTTAAAAA
Organism: uncultured Roseivirgaceae bacterium; assembly: GCA_964596935.1. Taxonomy (GTDB): domain Bacteria; phylum Bacteroidota; class Bacteroidia; order Cytophagales; family Cyclobacteriaceae; genus JAKISE01. The sequence goes on along the minus strand of CAZQWZ010000169.1, from coordinate 2,919 downwards.
CAACGTTTGAAAAGCTGAAACAAGAGAATATTGACAAACTAATTATAGATATACGAGAAAATGGAGGAGGAAATTCTGAATTAAATGACTTGCTTTTGGCTTATATTACAAAAAAACCTTACCAACAATCTAGCGGAAGGTACTGGAAAGTAAGCGAACTTGCTAAAAAAATATATTCCGAAAATGAAATTTACAGGAGTCTATTTGGAGAAAAATTTTTGACTCAATATATGAATACTTCTAACCAAGAAGTAATCGAAGATTTTGATAATGAGCTGTTGTTTCCTACTACTCCCCCAAATTATTTTCAGGGAAAGTCTTGTATTTTAATTGGCCCAGCCACATTTTCTAGTGCAAACTTTTTAGCAGATGCTGTTAAAACATATAAAATCACAACCTTAATAGGATCCCCTACAGGTGAATACACAAATGACTTTGGAGAACAACTAAAGTTTATTCTTAAAAATTCTGGTAGTACTGTATATGTAAGTTCAACTTATGACATTGGAGCAAATGGTAATTATTCTATTCTAGAACCAGTTTATCCAGATATAGAAATAAAAACTGATGCGCTTAAATATGCCGTAAGTTGGATGAAAAAAGATCTTATTATAAATAAATCTAATAAATAAATTATGAAAACACTTTTAACATTTCTGGTTGTATTCCTTGCATCAAGTTTACTTTTTGCACAGAATGAAAACCCTACAGAAGCGCTTAACGGAACATATCATTTATTAGAGGCTGAGCGAGCTGGAGGAAATAAGCAAACCAAAACTAAAATTTTTGAATATGGAAAATTTGGTGATGATAATGTGCTTGCCGTAGCAGCTTGTGCGAAATGTATGCCAGCCATATATAAGTATAAAGCAGCCTATAGTAACGACTTAAAAACAGCTGTTTTTTATAACGATATCGGGCTGTTTTTAATTGCTTATGATAAGGAGAGCTTTATAATGATGATGCCTAGCAAAAAAGAAGGTGCTGACTGGGCAGATTTTGCATTTAGTAATTTTTACAGCAAAAGCCAAGTTAAGGTTGCAGCAATGAGTCAACAAAAAATCAAAGAACACATTATAAAAATTTCAGAATAGCCTTTTTTGTTTTGATATAGTGTTATTCGAAAAAAAATCATTTGAGAGTTCATTCTTCCTTCCTTGATAAATCGGGAATTTAGATGTGAGTCTCTATTCAAAAAAAACTAAAAACTTATAAATAAAGCGGAATAGCCTGCTTTATCATTACTAAACAAAATAATATAAACAAAATAATACTTTTACTGCTATTAGCAGTATGTACAATAAGCGTTAATGCACAAACCTTTGATTGGGAAGGAGGAACCACAATCAATGGTGGTGGAACTTTCGTAAGACAAACTATTTCTGGTGTACAAGCTGAGTGTACTAATCCTTCAAATGACCTTCAACATATTGATGGACTTGGTTTTGCTGGCTCGACTGGTTATGTTGTAAGTTCTGTGTCAAATACAACTTCATTAACTGTAACTTTTGATGCTGCTATAAATATTCAATCTATTTATGCACTTGATGGTAATGCAACTCCCGCTCATAATTGGACATTTACACCAGTTGGAGGATCAAATTCTAATGTAGTGCAAAGTATTGGAGGGTCAACAGGTGTTAATGTTAATGTTAACTGGGCAAATGTTACAGCATTTACAATTACAAGTGCTAATGGTGTTGAAAGATTTGCCATAGATGATATTGTATTTACTATACCAGTCTGTTTAGTAAACATACCAGATGCTAATTTTAAAGCCTATTTAGTTGGTAATGCTGCAATTAATACTAACGGTGATACAGAAATACAATGTAGTGAAGCAACTGCTTTTACTGGACAAATAAATTGCCCCAGTTTATCCATTTCTGATTTAACAGGTATTGAAGCGTTTACGGCTTTAACTGATTTACGCTGTTATTTAAATAATTTAACCAGTTTAGATGTAACTAACAATACCGCTTTATCAATTCTTTGGTGTACTGATAACACATTAACATCATTAAATGTTGCCAATGGTAATAATAATAACCTTACTACCTTTTATGCAGCTGACAATCCAAACCTTACTTGTATACAGGTAGATGATGTAGCGTACAGTACAACAACTTGGACACAAATTGATGCACAAACAAGTTTTAGTACAAACTGTAACGCACCAACAACAACTATTGCTTACGTAAACCATGCTGTTCCTTTTGGCGGAAGCCTCAATGGTACAACTTGGGAAAATGCCTATGGTCGTTTAGAAGATGCTTTAGCGGCGGCTACAGATGGTAGCGAAATTTGGATAGCAACAGGTACGTATTTACCAAATACTAGCGCACAAATAAACACACCTTTTAGTGTTAATAATGCTGATTTAAAAATATATGGCGGTTTTGCAGGTACTGAAACACAATTGTCAGACAGAGTTTTAGGAACTAATGAAACTATATTGTCAGGAGATTTTCAGGGAAATGATGTTTTTGTAAATGACCATTTTACAAATAGTTTATACCATTCAAGTAAAACAGATAATAGTAGAAACATTATAAATATTACTGCTTTGGCAAATAATTTAGTATTAGATGGGTTAACAATTTCTAATGCTCATAATTCTGTTAATAATATTGAAGGTAGTGCTATTATTAAAGAGAAAACGGTAGCAAAGTTAACCATTCAAAATTGTATTATTAAAAATAATATAGCGGCATTAGCAGCACCAGGAATATATGCTAGATTTGAATTGAATAATGTTGGTGGCACAAGAGGAGAACTTATAATTAAAAATAGCAAATTTATAAATAATATGTCTCGTTATGCCTCAGGAGTTTATGCTTTTGCAATAACGAATACACTTCTTGATATAAAAGTTGAAAACTCGCTTTTTGACAATAATATAGCAGGAAATACCAGTAC
>CAZQWZ010000168.1:0-5814 GCA_964596935.1 uncultured Roseivirgaceae bacterium | reverse complement strand
TAAATAATAATTACAGATATAATTTCTTACTATTTATCACTTCTATTACTGCATCAGGTACTAGATACTTAATAGACTTATTAAGTTGCATTAAGTTACGAATGAAGGTAGCGGAAATATCAAAAAGTGGTGCTTTAATCCATTTTACTTTAGGGTGATCTTTTAGTTGAGACGAACCTGTATTAGGCCGAGGATATACATAAAGCCCGTATTGCTCCAATAGTATATGATGATTTTTCCATTTAGGAAAACTCTTTAAATTATCTTCTCCTATTATTAAAGAAAAGGTGTGCTTAGGATATTTATCCGATAAGTAGGCCAATGTATCTACCGTATAGCTTGGTTTAGGCATGCTAAATTCGATATCGGTTGCCTTTAATTTTGGATTATCATAAATAGCAGCTTCTACCATATCGAGCCTATCAAACTCATGCGCTAAGTCCTTTATCTTTTTAAAAGGACTTAGTGGCGAAACCACAAACCACACTTGGTCTATATCTGCTGTTTCTGCCATTACATTAGCAATAGCCAAATGCCCAATATGAATGGGGTTAAATGAGCCAAAAAATAATCCTACTTTCAAAATTTATGGGTTGGTAAACGATGAATACATTTCTTCCGCCTTTTTTAAAGACGCCTCTAATTTTTCGTTAATCAGTGTAACGTCAAATTTTTCTTCAAAACTCATTTCGAACCGAGCTTTAAATAATCGTTGAGATAAGCTTCCTTCTGTTTCGGTACCTCTTTCACTCAGTCGCTCTTTTAATACCTCTAAGTTTGAAACTTTTACAAAAACAGCTAAAGCTCTTTCTTCAAAATATTTTTTTAAGCTTAAACCACCTTTCACATCAACATCAAAAACAACATGTTTACCCTCTGCCCAAATTCGATCAATTTCTGATTTTAATGTACCGTAAAAGTTTCCAGGATACACTTCTTCCCATTCGACAAACTCATTATTATCTATCTTTTCTTTAAACTCCTCTGGAGTCATAAAGTAATAGTCTTTCCCATTATCTTCATTTCTTCCTCTTCGGTCGCGAGTACATGCCGATATAGAAAAGCATAGTTCAGGGTAGGTATCAAGAAGATGTTTTACAATAGTGGTTTTACCAGAACCTGATGGAGCTGAAAAAATAACGGCTTTACCTTTGTTCATTGTCTTAAAAAGTGAATCAAATTACTAATTACAAGAAGCAAAAGTAATACATATCTTAACAAGGAATTTTGAGAAGTTGAGAAATAACTGATAAAATAATTATCGTGCAGCTCCTACCTTATACCAATTTAACACCAAAATGCGCTCTATAAATCAGTTCTATTCCCCTTTTTATTCGTTAAAAATTAGTTCAATAAACAGTACCTATTCAAAGGATTTTCAACCTTGAAAAAGAAAAATATATGCTACTTTATTTATAGCGTATTTCGAAATTAAACTGGTATTAACTACAAGTTAACCTTGCTATTTATTTCTAAAACTAACTCGGCAGGCACTTTTAAATTATTGGTTTTACTTTTAACCGCTTCACGAATCGTGTTTTCAAGATCGTATTTATCATAACACCTATAACATCCATCAATATGTTTAGCAACATATATCGAATCAGCATCGGTAGCTTCATCATCAAGCATTAACCTAACCAGTTCTAAACAATGTTCTTCTTCCGGACAACGAGCTTTCTTGCTCATCATCGTTTTCTGTATCCACCTTACAAATGCACCCATTACTTGTTATTTATAGCCCATGCTTGCTGCATAGATTGCCAATTTTTCTTTTAAAATATTTCTTGCTCTATGTAACCTAGACCTAACTGTGCCAATTGGAATATCTAATATTTTAGACATTTCATCGTACTTAAATCCTTCCAAATCACATAAAATAATTACCGTTCTAAAGTCAACATCCATTGAGTTTAAGGCGTTGGTTATTTCATCACCCAACATGCCTTTCACCGTTTCTGATCTTAAATCAGGTGTGGTTTGGTATTGCCCTTCACCGTCTTCAGAATTATAATATGTTTCAACTTCCTGGTAATCTACCATTCCAGGATTTTTGCTTTTTTTACGATAATCGTTAATAAAGCTATTTTTCAATATCCTAAACAGCCATGCTTTTGCATTAGTTCCTTTTTCAAAAGAATTTATAAATCGAAAAGCCTTCATACAGGTATCCTGTAATAAGTCTTTAGCCTCATTTTCGTCTAAAGTAAGTTTATAAGCAAAATTATATAGCGCATCTACATGAATCATAAACTCATTATTAAAGATGTCACTCTTTTCTATATCGTTATAACCTTTTTTAGCTGAGCCCATATATCAAAAATATTAAATTTAGAATCATAAAAATAATAAATTTATCTATATCAAAAAGCAAGAAAGCCGACACTCTATCTAAGTCGCCTATTTAGGATCTAGTAACAACAAATAGATTGTTTCCCTTGTAAAATTCATTTTTTTTACTATTTTTAATACCCTTTTCTTTACAAGAAAACCATGACTCCTTCTACAAACAAATCATATCAAGAAAAAGTTTGGTTAAAGCATTATAAAGATTTGCGCTCTTTTCAGAAAAAAACTGGAAAAGAATACCCCAATGCTTCCGATGTAGATTCGAAGCTTTACCATTGGTGCAAAAACCAAAGGCGGTTTCATACTAAAAAATTAATGTCGCTAGAAAGAAAAGAACTTCTAGATAAATTAAATTTTAGATGGAATACCCTTCATTATTCATTTGATAAAAGACTGGAGCAGTTATTAACGTTTAAAAAAGAACACGGAACGTTACACGTAAGTCAAGTTAAATACGATAAATCTACTGATGTTCATAAACTTTCGAGGTGGGTAAATGAAGTTAGAAGAATGTATAACGAGAATCGGTTATCGATGCACCGAATAAAGCAATTGGACATGGTTGGGTTTATTTGGAATATGGAAGATGAGCGATTCGCAAGCAACTTATCTAAACTTAAACGCTATTTTAAGCAAAATGGCCATTTTGATGTTCCTCAAATTGGTAGAAATAAAAAATTAGGAGAGTGGGTTGCTCAAATACGTTGCAGAGGATTAGCTAAAAAACATTATGTAAATGCCCTAAACAAAATTGATTTTGAATGGGTTGGCAAGAAAAAAAGGTTGCAAAAAGCGAAAACAACTATGAGTGAGATTGACCTTAAAAACAAAATAACCAAAGGAAGACTTAACGCTAGAAAAGCATTAAAAAAAGTATCTTAACCTCTTATTTTATCCAATAAATTATCTAGTGTAATCTGCTCTTTAGCAGTTAGTTTCTCAAAAGCTGACTTAGTATGGTTTTCAATCGTTTCATCCATTTTTTTTAGCAGTTTAACACCAGGTTTAGATATTTTAATATCAACTAATCGTTTATCTATTTGATTGATAGTTCTTTCGACTAAACTCTTTTTTAAAAGGCGATCAACAATTCTAGAGGCATCCGACATTTTATCAAGCATTCTATCTCTAATATCTGAAGTTGAATACGTATCGGGATGATGCCCTCTTAAAATTCTCAATACGTTGTACTGTTGGGCAGTAATATCAAACTTTTCGAAATATTCTTTTTGGCGATTTTTAATCCAGTTAAATGTAAAAATTAGATTAAGGCCCAGACGTTGACCTTTGGTAAAAGTATCTTGTTTTATGGCTTGCTCAAGCTTCATAAAAAATGCATTTAGATGGTTATAAAAGTTTACTAAAATACAAAAATCTAGCCATAATGTAATAATTAAATTATATCTAGTTTATTTCTCTTTCTTTTTTAGGTATTGCCTAGCCGCCTTATGGGCAGGGCTTTTCCTATTTGAGTATTTTTTTATCTGCTTTAGATAGGCCTTAGATGCCGCCTTTTCACCTTGCTTATCTGCAATACGGCCCAATCCCAATAACGAATAAAGAAAATATCCGGTTTCATACGCTTCATTTTCTTCGCCAAATTCAACCGCTCTTCCGTAATAGTGTTTTGCTGAATCGAGTTCACTTTTACCCTCATACATTTGACCAAGGAAAAAGGCAGCATAACGCCCAGAAGTAGCCTCATAACCTAACATGCCAGAATCGATCCTGCTAAGCAATAATTTAGCCTCTGGTTTAACTTGGCTATACCTATGCACCGAATAAAGGTAGCGCACATAATAACGGTGAAAGATAGGATTGTTTGGGTAGGTATGATGCAAATATTCGGCTATTCGTAATGCCCCAGAATAATCATTATACTCACTCGAAAGTATGCGCATTAAAAATACTTGTCCTTCGATACGGGTATAAAATGCAAAACTAGAAACTTCTTTAAGCTGTTTTAACCCAAGTTCTTTATCTCCCTTTGGAAAAAACATCATTATGGGTTTCAAAAAACCATAATTTTCAGGAATCCAAATGGAATAAAAATTATACAAGGCTTCTCCAAAAAGAAGCTCTGGGCTTAAATACGATTGCTCTTTACTTATTTCAATGTAATTAAGAGCACTTTTGCCTGCCGAGGCAGCCTTTGTCCAATACTCTCTATTTGAATATAACCGCCCTTTAAACCCATAAGCGGCTGCTAAAAAAAAAGCAGCTTCTATCTTAGTATCTTCATTCTCAAGCATAGGCTCTGCAATAGCAATTGTTTTATCCATATAAAACAAAAACTGCTTATCATACCTTTCGTCTTCTTCATCGGGCATAATTCGCCACCATGTATTTAAGCCTGATAAAAAATAAGAAAGAGGATGACCTGGATAGCGAAATCTCAATTCTCTGTATAATCTCCCTGATGTTTCGAAATCAAAATTATACATGGCATTAATTGCAGCCGTTGCATCAATTTGAACTCTAAGATCAGCCAATAACAATATAGTGCTATCAGCTGAGCTAGTTTCTTTAGCCTGCCCTATTAATGACATAAATAAAAATACAATAAGTACTAGGTATCGCATAGTTCAAAAATATTCATTCTTTGTAGATTTTTAAGGATACCTCACAGATTTTATATTTTATCGCAAATTTGCAAAACTCTATTAAGTAAATTGCAGCCCTATATTAAACCCGCATTATACATTGGAGAATTGTAATGAGTAGTAAAAGAGCAATAAATCAGGGGTTTATGAACGAAAAGCATAGCATCGCTATGGTTGCAGAGCATAAATTAGCTAAGCGACTGATTTGTAGCTATTTTGCTACGGAATAGATTTTCTAATGAATAAAGCGGGTTATACCCATGGAGGAACTTTTTAAAAAATTACTGAACACGAAAACAATTATTCTGTTTGGTATTTTGTCAATATTAGCTGCACTTATTTTATGGACAAGGATTCAGTTGGTAGAAAATGAAACCATTGCTTATCAAATATTGCAAGAACAAGGGCGGTTTGGTGTATTTAAAATACTAAATGGTTTAAAGTATATGTCGATCCCTTTTGGCTATGCGTTTAAGCTAACTGTAATTGCCTTTATTTTATGGACTGGTGCCTTTATGTTTGGCTATAAAATTAGCTTTAGCCAAATGTGGAAGATTGCCATTATAGGAGAATTTGTTTTTCTGGTAGCTGAATTTACTAAAATAATATGGCTCATTGCTATTCCCTACGACATAACAATTTGGGATATTCAAGCCTTTTTTCCACTTTCCTTAATGAGCCTTTTCGATATTAATTCTATTCCAACAAATTGGGTGTATCCTTTACAATCAATTAATTTGTTTGAACCCTTAAACTGGTTAGCCCTTGTTTTTGCTATTCATTATACGGCTAAGAAAAAGCTTGATTACGCCTATGCCATTGTATTTACAACCTATGTGCCTCTATTTCTATTTTGGTTGGT
>CAZQWZ010000167.1:0-5836 GCA_964596935.1 uncultured Roseivirgaceae bacterium | reverse complement strand
ATCTACATAGTTAGACGCCTTGTATCTACACCCACTAAATTCCATGAATAATCCGAGTTAAGCAAATAACTCACTAACAAATAGCACTTTGTAACATAAATAGAAGGCCAATTAAAAATAATTATGTTTCTTTGTACAATTTCAAGACCATCTATCATGAATAAAGCAATACTAAAAGTAATACTAGCTGTATCAATAATCATTGGTACATGTTACAATTCTGTAGCTAAACCAAGCAATAACAACTTGCCTTCGGGCTATTATATGGTAGTTGCAGCCTATGCTGCTTCAGCAGAAAAGTATGCCATAAAGCTTGTACAAGAGTTTAAAGAAAAAGGCATTACTGCAAATTATGGCTTTTCAGAAAGCAAACATTTATTCTTTGTGTATTCCGCAAAATACGATTCTCGTAATAAGGCGCTAAATGCCATTAATTCTGAAAGAGAACGAACTGGAGAAAATAAGGCTTGGGTATATGTGAACCACGCCAGCAAAATTTCGAAGGAAGCTACGCAAGATTCCTCACCTAGCGTTACTAAAGAAAAAGAGGAGCCTACTAAGGAGATTAAAATTGCAGAAGAAGTTGTAAAGGATGAAGTTGAAATAAGTGCTCCAACTAAAGAAGAAACTATTGTTAGTGAAGCAGTAGAAGCTGTGGTTGAAGAAATACCAATTTCGCATCAAGGAATGACTTATTTGTTTATAGAAGCATTTGATGCAACCACAGGAAAACCAATTGAAATTGATTTTGAAGTGGTTGATTTAGCACGAAAAAAAGAAATTGCCAGAACCCGATCAAATCATTCGTTCCCATTACGAGAGCCAACAAGTGATTCAAAAATGATTCAGGTACAATCCAATGATATTGCATGGCAAGCACAATCATTCGATTTTAAATACTACGAGCCTATTATAGATCCCATTAGTATTTTTCTTGATAACCTAGGAGATACAACCTTTGTAAGGTTTGAAATGAAGCCTTTGAAAAAAGGTGATTTAGTAACTTTATACAAAGTGTTTTTTTATAAAGATGCAGGCATAATGATGGGTAAATCTGAGTACGAGCTAGAACAAGTGGTTGCACTTATGAAAAATAGCCCGGACCTAAAAATTGTGATTCATGGCCATACTAACGGAAAATCTGCTGGTAAAATAATAGCACTTAGAGAAGATGGCAACAATGACTTCTTTAATATCAACGGAGATCATAGAGAATTATCAGGGTCTGCGGGTAAACTATCCTCGGAAAGGGCAAGCATTGTTGGCAAGTATTTAGTTAGCAAAGGCATTAATGAAAACAGGATAGAAATAAAAGGTTGGGGAGGTAAAAAAATGATTTATGACAAGCACTCTCCTGATGCACGCTATAATGTAAGAGTTGAAATTGAAGTGGTGGAAGAATAAAGCCACTTAAATTTTACAACATCTAGTGTTAAGTTAAGCATGCTTTAGCCAAACCAAGTCTCGTTCTTTTTGCTTTATACATCTTTAAAAAACACTTCCTTAGCTATAGCTAGGGGCATATTTTTTAAATCGTCTAAAACAAAAATAACTTCCACTTATACGACACAGCACACTTAACTTAACAATAGTTACATTTTTCAGTTTTTTTGAAGTGTATGAAAGAAAAATCATTAACACTTCTACTAGTGCTTATTACCACAATTACTTCTATTGCACAACAAAGCATGTTGCCAGTAAACGATACCGAACTGGTAAAAAAAAGTTATTCTAGAACTATTTGATGGATACCGAGCTGGCGATAGCTTAAGAGTTAAAAATTCTTTTACTGCTAACGCAATGCTGCAAACCGCCTATTTTGATAAATCAGGAAAATCGCAATTATCCGAATCTTCGCCTGTATCCAAATTTATTTCTTATGTTGGAGGCGGGTTCGAGAAAAAACACGATGAACAGCTTTGGGATATAGAAGTTAAAATTGATAACAACCTTGCCACCGTTTGTGCCAAATATGCATTTTATTTAAATGGATATTTTTCTCACTGCGGTGCTGAAAATTTTCTTTTGCTTAAGAAAAATAACCAATGGAAAATATTTCATTTAGTAGATACCAAACAACAATCAGATTGCAAAATACCAGACTCAATAAAAAATCGTTAAACAACAAAAACAACATGAACAAACTAAGAATAACCTTACTAATTGCAGTAGTATTTTTTGCTACTTCTTCCTTTGCCAACAATGGTGGCTATAAATACACCATAGACCTTACCAAGGTAGTTAACAATAAAGTGTATGTAGAGCTTTCCACACCTGAAATAGATTCAGATGAGATAATGTTTTTCTTGCCAAAAATGATTCCTGGCACGTATGCCATCGAAGATTACGGTCGTTTTTTATCAGAACTAAAAGCATTTGATAAAAAAGGAAGAGAATTGCCCGTTGAAAAAGTATCTACCAACTCTTGGAAAATTAGCAAAGCTGGGAAAATGAAAAAACTGTCGTATTGGATAGAAGATACCTATCATTCTGAAATTGAAGGTCCTTCCATTTTTCAACCTGCAGGAACCAATATTGAAGAAGGAAAAAATTTCGTAATCAATGCTTCAGGGTTCTTCGGATATTTTGAAGGAATGAGAGAAATTGAATTTGACTTAAAAGTAATTAAGCCTGAGAATTTCTATGGTAGCACAGGCATGATCCCTGTTTCAACAAACGATGTTTTATCATCTAAATTTTCATTAGAAGGGCAAACTTATGGAGAAAATATTAGATCAGATAATTTTAGAACTGCCAACTACGACCAATTAGTTGACTCCCCTATTCTATATTGCGAGCCAGATACGGCTATTATACATGTTGCTGGTGCAGAAGTACTAGTTTCTGTTTATTCGCCCAATAATGTAATTACCGCAAAACAAATTGCAGAAACCATTGACGAAGTTTTAATAGCGCAAAAAGATTATCTCGGGGGCTCATTGCCCGTTGATAAGTATGCTTTTCTATTCTATTTTACAGATCAGCCAGTTACTTCCTATGGTGCATTAGAGCATTCTTATTCGTCTTTTTACTACATGCCCGAAACTGAAATTGGTTCTATGAAACAGCAACTAAGAGACTTTGCGGCACATGAGTTTTTCCATATCGTTACACCCTTAAATATTCATTCAGAAGAAATTGGGCATTTCGATTTTAACGACCCTAAAATGAGTCGACACCTTTGGTTATACGAAGGAATGACTGAATATTTTGCAGGTAATGCACAAGTAAAAGGCAAGCTTATTAGTACCGAAGAGTATTTAGCCACACTTCAACAAAAATTGCAAATATCAAGTCGATTTTTAGATACCGTAGCCTTTACAGATATAAGCCTTGGGGCATTAGATCAATATGAAGACCAATACTATAATGTATATCAAAAAGGTGCATTAATTGGCATGTGTATGGATATTACCTTGCGAGAATTATCAGATGGAGCCTATGGTGTACAAAATATGATGGCAGACCTATCAAAAACATACGGTATAGACAAGTCATTTAAAGATGAGGAGCTATTTGGAGTAATTACTGAATTAACCTACCCAGAAGTTGGTGAATTCTTAAACACGTATGTTGGAGGTAGCACACCTATTCCTTACGGTGATTATTTTGAAAAAGTGGGAATAAAATATATGCTAATGGATTCTGTAATGGATTTCTCGTTAGGATTAAGCCAGCAAAGCATAGGTATAGACTTTGCCAAAGGAACCATTTTTGTAAAAGATGAAAACTTACTAAATCCTTTTGGCAAGGCATTAGAGTTAAAAACAGGAGATGTAATTAAGAAAATAAATGGCAAAGATTTTCCTAAATTAGGGCCAGAGTTAGGTGCTTTTATTGAAGAAGTAATATCAGAAATGAAAGTAGATGATCCTTATTCGGTAACTGTTGAACGTACTATTGAAGAAGAAACATCAGAGATTAAACTATCAGGAACTATTTTTAAAGTTAAAAAAGCTGTTCCGTTTAATTTAACCATTATGGAAGAGCCGAGTGAGGCACAACTTAAAATAAGAAATTATTGGTTAGGAATAGAGTAAAACATTTCATTCTGAGAGCGGAATTTAAAAAAAATCAGCGTAGGGGAATGACATTTTTTAGTATCGTCATTGCGAATCCTATCATTAATTATAATGTTTCTAATAGTGTAAATGGGATGAAGCAATCTGTTCATTATTTAATAAAATTCTAATTTTTAGCAATAATTTTATAGTGCTGATAATCAATTTATTACAAACTACGTCAATGGTAATTTATTTTAGATTCTTGTGATCCTATTAAATAGATGCTGAAACGAGTTCAGGATGACTTACTTAAATAAAAAAGACGACATCTCTTAAAAGGTGTCATCTTTTTTATTTATTGCAACTTGATTTAAGTCATATTTTCATTACTCCTAAAGGCCGAAATTAGAGGTATGTTTTAAAAAATAAACATCTAATTATAATGGGAACAATTAAACAATCTTGGGCAGAACCATTTAAAATTAAAATGGTTGAACCCCTAATTATAACCACGGCAGAACATCGCAAAAAAGCAATTATCGAAGCTGGTTACAACACTTTTTTACTTCATTCTGATGATGTATATATTGATTTATTAACAGATAGCGGCACTTCTGCTATGAGCGACCGGCAATGGGCTGGCATGATGATGGGCGATGAAGCCTATGCAGGCAGCCGAAACTTTTATCACTTAGAAGAAGCCATTCATACCTATTATGGTTACAAGCACTTAATACCCACTCACCAAGGGCGAGGAGCTGAACATATTCTTTCTCAAATAATGATTAAACAAGGCGATATAATACCTGGCAATATGTACTTTACCACTACCAAACCACATCAAGAATTAGCTGGGGGTAAGTTTATGGATATTATAATTGATGAAGCACACGACCCTGACAGCTTGCATCCTTTTAAAGGAAATGTAAACCTTGAAAAACTAGAAGGAATAATTAAAGAGTTTGGTGCAAATCGAATTCCTTATGTATCCATATCTACCACGGTTAATATGGCCGGAGGCCAGCCAATATCCATGGAAAACATGAAAGCCATTCGAGCACTTACCAACAAATATGGCATTAAGATAATCCACGATATGGCTTGTGTTGCTGAAAATGCCTATATGATTCAGCAAAAAGAAGAAGGTTATCAAGATAAATCTGTGGCCGAAATAACCAAAGAATTATGCATGCTAACCGATGGTGCTACCATGAGTGCTAAAAAAGATGCAATGGTAAATATTGGTGGTTTCCTTGCCGTAAATGATGATGATGATATTTACGAAGAAGCACGAAACATGGTGGTTATTTATGAAGGCCTCCACACCTATGGAGGAATGGCCGGCCGAGATATGGAAGCATTGGCAATTGGCATTAAAGAAAGTGTACAAGATAACCCTATGAGAGCTCGGGTGGGCCAAGTACATTATTTAGGCCAAAAACTATTAGATGCAGGCATACCTATTGTAAACCCTGTGGGAACCCACGGTATTTTTATTAATGCTAAAAAATTCTTACCTCACCTTACCCAAGATGAGTTTCCTGCTCAAGCACTAGCATGTGCCCTTTACTTAGGTTCTGGCGTAAGAGCGATGGAACGTGGTGTAGTTTCGGCAGGTAGAAATAAGGAGACTGGTGAACATAACTATCCGAAATTAGAGTTAGTAAGACTTACCATACCTCGCAGGGTTTATACCCAAGCACATATGGATGTAATTGCAGAATCGGTTGAATGTATCTATAGCAAACGAGATAGCATTAAGGGCCTTAATATGACTTATGAGCCTAAGTATTTAAGGTTTTTTCAAGCAAAGTTTGAGGAGATGTAAATAA
>CAZQWZ010000166.1:0-5933 GCA_964596935.1 uncultured Roseivirgaceae bacterium | reverse complement strand
TTTGACCAGTTATTATTTTCGATATTAATAAGATTTTAAACATTAAAAAAATACAATGGAAGAATGTTGAAGCATTATCATTTATCCGTCAATTAAATAATAGAATAATAATAGCATTTCAAATACTAACATCTCTTTCATTCTCATTGTTCAATATTAAACATTTTCGTAAATTACGCCTCAACCAACCTTCATAATGAAAACCTTTTATAAAATCTTCATTTTTTTAATTCTTTATGCGCTACTCGCAATTCCGGATAATAGAAGCCAATTAAACATTCCTAAAAAGAATAGTTTAGAAGTGAGCTCTAAATGGTGGGGAAAGTTTGCTCAGGATTTAGTTAAGTTTCGCATAACCAATAGTCAATATCAACAGTATTATTACGAAAAACACAGAACTTTATTATATTATCATTTTGATGAGTTGCTATTACAACTAGCCGAACCAGATGACCCAATATTAGATAGCATTAGCTTACATATTAATAAATTAGCTGCGCTATCATCATTATTGCCTACTAAAATAAATGAATTTCAATTAGATGTAGCTCAGTGGCGAAAGCTTTTAAAATACCAAAGTAGGTATTGGGATACCTCTTCTGAAAGTACAAACAAGCGGGTTTTTAAATTAATTACAGAAAGCAGATTAGCGTTTGAGTCTGCCTTAATCCAATCAGAAACAGAATCTAGTTCACTTTCTATTCCACAAAAATATGGTAATTCAAAAACTATAACTTATGGTGAAATAGATTTTAAATCGGGGGATATTGTTGCTTTTAACCTACCTTACAAAGAAGACCCGTTTGTTTCTTTTATTAGAGAGCTGCCAAATGTGTACAAACATTTAGGTTGTGTTTACATTACAGATTCCATTTCTGTAGTTATTTACATAGACCATGAAATAGGTATTAAAGTAGTTGAGTTAGATAAATTCACAACAGAAATTGCTCCCAATGGCATTGCTCTCCGATTAAGAGACGACATTTCAGCAATCATTCAGAACCCTCAGATACCTGCACTAGTAGCCACTAGCATCTATTTAATGGCATCTGGCAATGAGTATGAGTTTGATTACAACTTTGATTCGGATACTCAATTTTACCTATACGATTGGGAACTAATAAATACAGCGTATAAAGCACATAATTTATATTTAGAACCAACTAAGTTTTTGAGTAATTCGAATTCCATCCATTTAGGCAACCCAAATTCTCATTTAAATGCTTTTGAAATTGAATTAGATCACAGGTTTGATGTGGCGGCCGAATGGCACAACTCAAAAGAACTGTATAATAAAAGGTTGCTTACCGCTGCCACCTCATCTATTATGCACCCCGAAAGAATTAAAAGTGATTTTATTAATCCGCTTTACCTACCTCTTTATAGAATTGCTAAAATTTACAGCATGCTAATTGGAGTACTTGGATTTGAAACTCCCATACCCTCTGGAGTTAGTGCTCAATCGCAGTTAGTTTATAACGCCCTTATAAAAGAACAACAAGAGCTTATGGATGAATTAAGCAATGAAATAATAGCTTATGAAACCAAGCAAAATCATAAGGCTACTTACTTAAAAATGCTCCAAAAATCTAACGAAATTAAGTCGCAACAATTAGTTGGCTTGAAATAAAGCCTGAATTAAATTTCAGTTCTTTATCAATTTTAAAACCATTTGTTTCAAAAAACGGCTGCGTATTAACTAATATATTGGTTTTTAATTTGGCAGTAATCTTAAAAAACAAGTACATCAACTTTAAGGTCGCTCTATTTTTTAAGGTTGAAGGTTTCCTAAAATCGGTATCAATCCACACGCCATTTTTAGTTAGCTTTTGGCTTAATAACTCAATTAGCTTACTAATATTATCTTTAGTAAATAAATCGAAAAAGAACTCTGTAATAATTACATCATAAGAGCTTCCATCAAATTGTTTAATATCCGTAATGTGAAATTCAACAGTGCCATTTTCCTTAACTCTCCGTTTAGCAATTGATATCATTTGGCTAGAGGAATCAACAAAATCAATTGCAAGGTTTTGATTTTTGCTCAACAACCTAAGTAAAGATAAGCCTGTGCCTCCGCCTATAAATAGCACTTTATTACCCTCTGTAATGTGATTAAATAAAGAAACTTTGGCTTTATCAAGCCTTGTGCCAAATACAAGCCGATTCAACAGATCATAATATTGGGAGATAAAATTAAACTGCATTATAAAGCAATATTGTTATTCCTGGCAGCATTAATATAGACTCTCCAATTATTCTATAATATTCTTTCTTTCTAAAAACAGATTGCTTTTCTAGGAGTAATAGGTAAGTGACTTCAACAAAAAACAATGCACTTCCTAAAAGCCATTGTTCATAAAATAAAGCAAACGTAACCACGGCAATAAAAGTCAAAGTTATTACTCCTCTTACCATTATTTGTAAATTAATCTGTTTTATACTACGGGCAATCGAGTGATGGTTTTGGCTATGATCAATTTCAGAATCATACATCGAAAAAATCCACAAATTGGTTAGTGCTATTAAAAACACAATTACTAACATCCAAATAAAGCCTATTTTAATATGAACTTCACCACTTAAAAATGGCACAAATGCTACCGCAAATGTGTATCCTATTGCAACAATAACTTCTCTAAAAAATAAATTTATATGCGTAAAATTAAAAATTACCCAAAAATAGAGAGTAATAATAATCAGCAATCCTAATCCTGCCCATAAAACTAAAACAGGAAGGTAAAACAAAACTATAAAACCAACTACTGCCAATATCGCTTGCCAATACATTAATAATTTAAAATGCTTTTGATAAAAAGTGTGCCGATATGATTTTGGTGTATCTTTTAATTTTAAGGCATCTATCAAATGATCAATATTATAGATTGATAACACACTAATAAACAAAGCGGTATAGATTGTCAAGTCCATTTCTATTTGCAGAAAATAAGCAATGGAAAACACAAACGATACAGCACCCAATGCCGTATCGAAATTTAAAGTGTTAAAAAACCTAATGAGCTTCATACAGTAAAGCAAAGGTAAGCTAGATAAACAGATATTGAACCTGAATAGATTAAGGGAAGTTCTAAGTAATACAGCTAAATGTACTTATTATTCCATTAAAACACCCCTACAAGTCATTCCGCTGCCTTTGCGTAGCCGCTTCGGCAGAGCGAGGCAGGAATCTTAGCCATGTAGCCAGTTACTATAAGTGGCAAAGATTTCTCCCTGCCTGCGGCTGGCAGGCGTTGCACTACGAAATGACGCTCTTTGAGTTTTTAGCAAATACAATATGTGTTTATCCTAAAATACAAAATTGCTGTACTATTTAGAACTTAACTGATTAAAGCTAATGTTACCCTAAAGCCTCAGCTCCCGCAACAATCTCCAAAATTTCGTTAGTAATAGCCGCCTGACGTGTTTGGTTGTATTTTAGTTTAAGCTCTTTAAGCATGTCTCCTGCATTTTCAGTAGCCTTATCCATGGCCGTCATTCTAGCACCGTGCTCTGATGCATTTGATTCTAGCAAAGCTTTATACAACTTGATTTTTAATGAAGAAGGTATTAGGTGCTCAACCAATGTATCTTGGTTAGGCTGGTATATATAATCGTTGGCTGTTGTGTTGTCGTCTTCTTCTGAAGCTACAATAGGAAGAAATTGATTGGTACACATAATTTGTGTAGCAACGTTTTTAAACTCGTTATACACAATTTCGATTGCATCAAACTTCTTATCTTCAAAGCCCTGCATTGCATATTTAGCAGCCTTCATAGATTCATCAAAGCTTAGGTGAGAAAACATCAAAGCAAACTTTTTTTCTACGGTATAATCTCGTTTTCCAAAGTAATCAAGTGCCTTTTTACCTATAGGAAGAATGGTTACTCCACCCTCTTTAAACTGGTCTGCATATTTTTCTGCAATTACAGTATTAGTAGCTTTAAACACATTACTATTAAACGGCCCACATAATCCTCTATCAGAAGTAATAGCAATTATTAAAACGTTTTCAACGTCTCTTTGGTTACTATAAACATTTTCTTCGGTATCTAAACTAGCAGATACACCCACCAAAATACTATCAAACTTTTGAGCATAAGGTCTCATTTGAATAATACTATCTTGTGCTCTACGCAACTTTGCAGCAGCCACCATTTTCATGGCTTTAGTTATCTGCTGTGTAGATTGTACAGAAGAAATTCTAGTTTTTACTTCTTTAAGGTTTGCCATTAGTCAAACTGGGTTTTTATAATGTATAAAAATCAACCGCCATAGCGATCCGCCAACTGGCGGAGAAGCTATCTGTATAAAATGTAGAGATTGCTTCGTTCCTCGCAATGACGTAATAGTTTTTATTAAGCGTAGTTTTTAGCTACTTCCTTAGCAACAGTTCTAATTACATCGGTAAGGCTATCATCAAATTTTCCTTGCCCAAGTGAATCAATCGTGTCCTTGTGTTTTGCATTCATTTCAGAAATAAACTCTTTTTCAAAAGCTCTCATTTTTTCTACAGGAACAGTATCGGTTAAACCTTTAGTAGAAGCAAAAATAATAGCCACTTGATCACCCACTTTGGTAGGAGCATACTGAGCTT
This sequence comes from uncultured Roseivirgaceae bacterium, assembly GCA_964596935.1. GTDB lineage: Bacteria > Bacteroidota > Bacteroidia > Cytophagales > Cyclobacteriaceae > JAKISE01. The sequence goes on along the minus strand of CAZQWZ010000166.1, from coordinate 1,338 downwards.
GTTTCAATATTTCCTGGTTTTTCATACCACGATCAATTGTTAACTTAGTTGCAGCATCCAAATCAGACCCAAACTTAGCAAAAGCTTCTAGCTCTCTAAATTGTGCTTGATCCAACTTAAGTGTACCAGCCACTTTTTTCATAGATTTAACCTGTGCATTACCACCCACACGAGATACCGAAATACCTACATTAATTGCAGGACGAATACCTGAGTTAAACAAATTAGTTTCTAAGAATATCTGTCCATCAGTAATAGAAATTACATTGGTAGGAATATAAGCAGAAACATCACCCGCCTGTGTTTCAATAATTGGAAGTGCTGTTAATGAGCCACCACCTTTTACTTTCCCTTCTAGTGAAGGAGGCAAATCGTTCATGCCTTGAGCAATGTTATCATTATCATTCACTTTTGCAGCACGCTCTAATAAACGTGAGTGAAGGTAAAATACATCACCTGGATATGCTTCACGACCTGGAGGTCTTCTTAATAAAAGAGAAACTTCACGATACGCAACAGCTTGCTTAGATAAATCATCATAAACTACCAAAGCAGGGCGACCTGTATCTCTAAAAAACTCGCCAATGGCAGCACCTGCAAAAGGAGCATAAAATTGCATTGGTGCAGGTTCAGAAGCGGAAGCTGAAACAATAATGGTGTAATCCATTGCACCTGCTTTTGTTAAAGCAGCTAATGTATTAGCAACTGTTGATGCTTTTTGACCAATAGCCACATAAATACAATAAACAGGCTCACCTTTGTCGTAAAATTCTTTTTGATTAATAATCGTATCAATAACTACAGCAGTTTTACCTGTCTGCCTGTCACCAATAATTAACTCTCTTTGGCCACGGCCAATAGGAATCATTGCATCAATTGCTTTAATACCAGTTTGAAGAGGCTCTGTTACCGGCTGACGAAAAATTACACCTGGTGCTTTACGCTCCAAAGGCATTTCAAATAATTCTCCTTCAATTGCTCCTTTACCATCAATAGGCACTGCAAGCGTGTTTATTACACGGCCTACCAACCCATCTCCTGCTTGAATAGAAGCGATTCTATTGGTTCTTTTAACCGTATCACCTTCTTTAATTCCTTTAGATTGCCCTAAAAGAACGGCTCCCACATTGTCTTCTTCAAGGTTAAGCACTAAGGCCTGAACCCCATTTTCAAATTCAAGAAGTTCACCTGCTTCTGCTTTTGTAAGGCCGTAAATACGTGCAACACCATCACCAATTTGCAGTACTGTACCTACTTCTTCTAGTTCAGCCTCAGATTTTACACCTGAAAGTTGTTCTCTCAATATGGCCGAAACTTCATCTGGTCTAATATCGTTCA
>CAZQWZ010000165.1:0-5998 GCA_964596935.1 uncultured Roseivirgaceae bacterium | reverse complement strand
TAAATAGCTAGTAACGAACCAACTAACCCTGCACCCACAATATTTATTTTCTTCGATTGCATTAGTTAATTGCCTTATTTAATAATTGAACAAACCTAAAAACATCCTCGTAACTATTGTACAGAGGCACTGGTGCTACGCGAATTACCCCTGGCTGCCCGCCATTACTAAGGTTTGGCTCTCGCCAATCAGCAATAACACCGTTTAATGCTAGGTTATCAAACACCTCTTTGCCATTTTTTAGTAAAGATATTGAAAGCTGTGCCCCTCTTGCCATTTTTTCAGATGGTGTCAAAATTTGAATCTCATCTGAAGAAAAAGTTTCTTTTAACAAGAATTCAAGATAGGCCGTTAATTGCTCGCTTTTTTTTCTCATTGCTGATACTCCTGCTTTATCAACTACTTCAAGCGAAGCTAATAAAGCAGCAGTGGTTAACACGTTAGCATTACTTAATTGCCATCCATCTACACCTTCCATCGGCTTAAAGCCCTTTTTCATAAGAAACCGCTCCTTTTCATTATGCCCCCACCAACCTGCAAATCTTGGCAAATCGGGATTGTTAGCATGTTTGCTATGCACAAATGCCCCACCCACACTACCTGGGCCAGCGTTAAGGTATTTATAATGGCACCATACCGCAAAATCTACTTGATGCTTATGCAATTGCAAGGGAGCATTGCCCACGGCATGTGCTAAATCAAACCCTACAATTGCACCTGCTGCATGGCCCGCTTTTGTAATGGTTTCAATATCAAATAACTGACCTGTAAAATACTGCACTCCACTAAACATTACTAAAGCAACTTGGCTTGAGTTTTCTTTAATGGCTTTTACAATATCTTCCGTTCTAATAGTAGTTTCACCATTTCGGGGAGCTAGCTCTATTATTGCTTCGTTAGGCTCAAAGCCGTGGAATTTTACTTGGCTCTCTAGCGCATATTGATCCGATGGGAAAGCACCTGCTTCTGTAATAATCTTAAATCGTTTGGTGGTAGGGCGATAAAAAGAAACCATCAATAAATGAAGATTGGTGGTTAAACTATTCATTGCTACTACTTCTTTGGGCTTTGCTCCTACTATTTTAGCGAGGCTTTCTTTAACAAATTTATGATAATGAAACCATGGCCGTTTACCTTCAAAGTGCCCATCAACACCTTTGTTTTTCCAAAGTTCTAACTCCTCGGTTATATACTTTTCGGTTAATTTGGGTTGTAAACCCAATGAGTTGCCTGTAAAATAAAGCACCTCTTTCCCATTATATTTAGGAATGTAAAACTCGTTTCTAAAAGAATTTAGAGGATCTTTAGCATCTAAGGATTGAGCGTATTCTAATGAGTTTATAAATTGCATGTTTTTATCTTAAATTCTGATAAGGTATTCCATCATTCAGAACGAATTGAAGAATCTCATTATCCTTCATATAAAATTTATTAAGATTGCTTCGTTCCTCGCAATGACGTTACTTATTAAGTTTTTAGGTGTTCTCATTCTATCAAAATAACTCCATTTGATCTTTATTCAAAGCACCTTCATGCTCCAATAACCATTTCTTTTTATCGAGCCCACCTGCATAACCCACCAAATCTCCATTGGTGCCAATTACACGATGGCAAGGTATAATAATCGCTATTGGGTTTTTGCCATTGGCTGTAGCTGCTGCCCGTATTACCTTTTCATCTCCTAGCTTTAGAGCCATTTTTAAATAAGTGGATGTAGCACCAAAAGGTATATTTCGAAGTTCTTCCCAAACCCTTGTTTGAAAATCGGTTCCGTTAAGTGATAAAGGAACTGTAAAAAACATCCTTTTATCCTCAAAGTATTCGGTTAATTCTTGGGCACATTGATTTAGAATAGAATTTGTAGTTTCAGTTGCTACATTTTCTGCCCAACTAAATTGAACAATCGTTACTCCTTTATCATCTGCTTCAAGCAGGATATTTCCTAAAGGAGAATCCATCATTAATTGTTCCATTATAAAAATAATTCAGGTTTTAAATCAAGCCAATTTAAGGCGTTTGTACCCAATAGTTTTTTCTCAACCGAATCATTAAACCCACTTGTACGGATAAGTTCTCCTGGGCGATGTTCACCTAATGGAAAAGGATAATCTGAACCTAGCGTTATTTTATCTTCGCCCATAAGTTCAACCAAATAGTTAAGCATTGTAGTATCATGCACAAGTGAATCCAAATAAAATTTACCTAAATACTCGCGTGGGTTCACATCATTATCAACCGCACATAAATCTGGGCGCACGTTAAATCCATGTTCAATTCGACCAATGGTTGCAGGAAAAGAGCCTCCACCATGAGCAAACGCAATTCGCAAATTTGGCAATCGTTCTAACACGCCACCAAATATCATCGAAGATATTGCCAAAGAGGTTTCGGCAGGCATTCCCACTAGCCAAGGCAACCAGTATTTGGGCATATTGTCTTTGCCCATCATATCCCAAGGGTGAATAAATACCGCAGCACCTAGTTCTTGAGCTGCCTCTAAAACGGCAAAAACTTCGGGAGCATCTAAATTCCAATTATTAATATGTGTGCCAATTTGAACCCCTGCCATCCCAAGTTCTGTAACACATCTTTCCAATTCTTGAATGGCCAATTTAGGAGATTGCATGGGCAATGTACCCAACCCAATAAATCGCTTTGGGTATTTTTTTACTATACCAGCAATGTGATCATTTAATAGCATTGATAAATCCAACGCATGCTCGGGCTTTGCCCAATAGCTAAACATTACGGGCACAGTGGAAAGCACCTGAACGGTAACATGATCTCTGTCACAATCTTTCATTCGAGCTTCGGGGCTCCAAATGTTCTCTTGCACTTCCCGAAAAAAACGATCATCCATCATCATTCTTGCTGCGCAAGGTTTGTGATGCTCTAACCTAATAAAACCGCCATATCCGTACTTTTCTCTAAGGTCGGGCCAATTTTCGGGCAATATATGTGTATGTATATCTACACTTAAAGGGTGGTTATTACACATTAAGGTCTTGTCATTTTAGTTCCGCAATGTTTGCATGTAGTGTGTTCCGATTCGTAAAAACGATTCATTATAGGTGGGAGTTGTTTTACAATATCTGTTAATGTAAGATATTCCTCGTATAGTTTTTTATGGCAGCTTTCACAAAACCACATAAACCCATCATTTTCATTATGGTTTCGATGTAATTCAACTACCAAACCAACCGTATTAGCTGGCCTTTGTGGTGAATGAGGCACCTTAGGGGGCAGTAAAAATATTTCTCCTTCCTTTATAGGGATGTCTTTTATTTCTCCCTCATCAACCACTCGAAGTATAATATCTCCTTCTAATTGATAAAAGAACTCTTCCGTTTCATTATAATGAAAATCTTTACGTTCGTTAGGGCCTCCGACTACCATCACTATAAAATCATCGTTATCAACATAAATTTGTCGGTTACCCACCGGTGGTTTTAATAGATGCCTGTTATCATCTATCCATTTTTTAAAGCTAAAAGGATTTTGGATTGCCATAAGTATTAAATCTTAACCTCTAAATTAGCAATTTTTGAGTATTATCATTGATCGCATGCCTGCTTTGGAAAAAATAATTACAATAGCTGAATTCTCCTTTCCTAGCTCGCAACATGTTTTATCTTTACTAAATGAATTTAGAATTAACAGGAAAAAATGCATTAGTGTGTGGTAGTACTCAAGGTATTGGTCTTGCTGCTGCTCAAGAATTGGCTCTTTTAGGAGCAAACGTAACCTTATTGGCAAGAAATAAAGCCAAATTAGAACAGGCCATTTTAAGCCTTAACACCTCTAAAACCCAATCTCATTCTTTTCTTATTGCCGATTTTTCTAATACTAAAGAAGTAGAAAAGGTAGTTAGCACTAATAATCAATATCATATCTTAATAAATAACACAGGAGGCCCTCCTGGAGGCAAAGCCATTGATGCCGACATTGCAGAGTTTATATCTGCATTCACCAACCATTTGATTAATAATCAACTATTGGCAAAGGCAATTACTCCTTTTATGGTATCAGAAGGATATGGAAGAATTATCAATATTATTTCTACTTCGGTAAAAATGCCACTAAATGGATTAGGCGTTTCGAATACCATTCGTGGTGCTGTGGCAAGTTGGTCCAAAACACTGGCAAATGAATTAGGTTGCTTTGGCATTACCGTAAATAATGTTTTGCCAGGGGCAACAAATACGGTTAGGCTACAATCAATTATTGAAAATAAAGCCAAGAAACTTAATAAAACGGTTGAAGAAATTGGAGCTGCTATGAAGGCTGAAATACCTGCCTCTAGGTTTGCCGAAGCACATGAAATTGCGAGTGCAATTGCTTTTTTGGCTTCGCCTGCGGCTGGTTATATTAATGGTATTAATGTGCCAGTGGATGGAGGTAGAACTGGATGCCTATAATCAATGTTCAATTAACAATGTGTAATTTTTAATAATGAAAAAAATACTGAATTATATTGGAGGGAAATTAATAGAACCAACCACAGGTAAATACCTCAACAATATTGAACCTGCCACAGGTGAAGTGTATTCTCACATTCCTGATTCTAATGCCAACGATGTAGAATTAGCTGTGCAAGCAGCTGAAAAAGCTAAAAAAGCTTGGGGTATTTTACCCATTGAGGAACGTTCATCTATACTTTTAAAAGTAGCTGACTTAATAGATAAAAACTTAGAAGCCTTAGCCAAGGCTGAAAGCATCGATAATGGCAAACCTATAAGTCTAGCTCGTTCGGTTGATATTCCAAGAGCATCTTCCAACTTTCGGTTTTATGCAAAAGCTATAATTAACCAATCAACCAATGCACATATTACACCTGATAAGGGCATTAATTACACGGTTCGAGAGCCTTTAGGAATAGCTGGATGCATTTCTCCTTGGAACTTACCTCTCTATTTATTTACTTGGAAGATTGCGCCTGCATTGGCAAGTGGTAATTGCGTAATAGCTAAGCCTTCAGAGATAACGCCCATGTCTGCTTACTTATTAAGTAAGATTTGCATAGAGGCGGGTTTGCCTGCAGGCGTACTAAACATAGTACATGGGCTAGGCCCTAATGTGGGCGAAGCCATTGTTTCACATCCCAACATCCCAGCCATTTCTTTTACTGGTGGCACGGCTACTGGGCAAAAAATAGCTTCTATTGCGGCTCCTATGTTTAAGAAATTATCGCTTGAATTAGGAGGAAAAAACCCTAACATTATATTCGATGATTGTAATTTTGATAATGCCTTAGCAACCACCCTGCACTCCTCTTTTGCCAACCAAGGACAAATTTGCTTATGCGGTTCCCGTATTTATATACAACGTGGTATCTATGATAAATTCTTGGCTGCTTTTGTAGAAAAAGTAAAAGCTATGCAAATAGGCGACCCCTTACTAGAAACTACAAAAACGGGGGCTGTAGTATCGGAGCAACATCAAGAAAAAATATTGCACCATATAAGTTTGGCAAGGTTAGAAGGTGGTAAAGTGCTAGCTGGCGGCAATGCCTATAACCCAGAAGGCCGTTGTAAAAATGGCTACTTTGTTGAACCTACCATTATTACAGGTTTAGATGAAACTTGCCGAACTAATCAAGAGGAGATTTTTGGGCCTGTAGTAACCATTCAACCTTTTGATACCGAGGAAGAAGTAATCGAATTAGCAAACAGCACCAAATATGGTCTTTCGGCTACGATATGGACTCAAAACTTAACACGGGCACACAAAGTAGCTGCTGCTGTTAAAGCGGGTATTGTATGGGTAAACTGCTGGCTAGTACGTGATTTAAGAACACCGTTTGGCGGTGTAAAACAAAGTGGCGTAGGCCGTGAAGGAGGAGATGAAGCACTAAACTTTTTTACCGAGGAGAAAAATATTTGCATTAAAGTGTAAATTTTTATACTAGTTTGATTATTACTATATTTATGCAAATACAAATGTTTACAAACACTTACAATCGTTTACAAATGGCAAGTGCCGTTTAGCGAATTGTTGG
>CAZQWZ010000164.1:0-6056 GCA_964596935.1 uncultured Roseivirgaceae bacterium | reverse complement strand
TAAGAACTACACCTTTTACCATTGCTAAAATTTTAAAATCAGATAATGATTATAAACTACCTACTGATTATGTGCTAAAAGGGCAGAAAAAAGTAAAATCTATTATGATTGAGATTATATCTACTAAAGGAGATAAAACGGAATACTTCTTTCAAAACCCTCACCAAGCAAGTGAGTTTTTAGAAAATTTTGATTACGATAGCAAATAATGTTAGATAGTAACGAGTAAAAGATGACTTCATTTATTTAAGTGAGGTCATCTTGGTTTAAAACAGTTTGAATACCACTGATGGGATTTAGTAAACGATTATTGATTGCGATTCGTTTCCGTTTAGTAAAGTACTACATCAAAATAAGAGTTAATTAATACACCGTGAGATTAAGTGAAAAGATGAAAAAAAGATTATTAATAATAATACCAGCATTTCTGGTACTTGCAAGTTTTATTTTATTACCTATAAAGGGAGAAACTATTTTCGAACAGGTAGATATTGTACATGAATTTACTCTTGAATTTGAGGTAAATGATACAATTAAGATACTAACTCCTGAAAAAAAGAATATAAATGAAACCGTATTAATTACTGAGCTTTTAAAGCGTTACCACTATAAGCACCTTTCGCTTAACGATTCACTTTCGTATGTAATTTTTGATAATTACTTAGATAATTTAGATAATTCGAAATTATATTTTATCGAATCCGATATAAATTCATTTGTAAAATATAAAGGCGATATGGATGATATGTTATTGGCGGGAAACATTGGATTTGCCTATCAAATATTTGCCGTATTTAAAGAAAGATATTACGAACGGATTGCATACGTGAAGCAGTTATTAGAAGAAGAATTTGATTTTGGCAAAGATGAATATTTTACAATTGATAGAGATGATGCAACTTGGCCAACAAGTGTAGATGAACAAAATGAGCTTTGGAGAAAGTATATTAAAAGTGAAATTCTAGTACTTGTTTTAAACGAAAAAACACAAGAAGAAGCTAAAGAAATCCTTTTAAAACGATACGATAGATACCAAACCAGCATTCAACAATATAAAAGCTCCGATGTATATCAAATTTTCATGAATAGCTATACGGAGTCATTAGATCCACACACAAGCTACTTTAACCCAATTACTGCTGAAAATTTTGACATCGAGATGAGCAAATCTTTGGAAGGCATTGGAGCTAGATTAACTAAAAAAGGTGTTTATACCGTGGTGCACTCAATCGTGCCAGGTGGCCCCGCATTTAAAGGTAACGATTTGCACGATAATGATAAAATTATTGGCGTAGCTCAAGGTAAAGATGGTGAAATGGTAGATGTTGTGGGCTGGAGAAACGATGATGTTGTTCAATTAATTAGAGGTAAAAAAGGAACACTAGTAAGGTTAAATGTACTTAAGGCCGAAGGCGGTGTTTCTGGCAAACCAGAGATTGTTGAGATCGTAAGAGAAAAAATAAATTTAGAAGATGCCCGGGCTGAAAGCAAAGTGTATGAGTTTTCGCAAGATGGAAAACCTTACCGATTAGGCGTGATAGATATCCCTTCTTTTTATAAAGATTTTAAAAATTCGCATAATGGCAATGATGATTTTACCAGCACCACACGAGATGTTAAAAAGTTAATTGCCGATCTTAAAACGAAAGATATTGATGGGTTATTAATTGATTTACGAAGAAATGGTGGTGGTGCTTTAGATGAAGCTGTTGAACTAACCGGGCTTTTTGTAGATCATGGCCCCGTGGTGCAAGTAAAAGATTATGGCAATAAAACACACCAAGAAGAAGATGGGAGTAACGAAATATTTTACGATGGTCCATTAACGGTACTTACTAGCCGTTTAAGTGCTTCCGCTTCAGAAATATTTGCAGCGGCCATTCAAGATTACAAAAGAGGGATTATCATTGGTGAGCAATCTTTTGGAAAAGGAACCGTGCAAAGCTTAATTGGTTTACAGCAATACATTCCTGAAGAGAAGGGAAAACTAGGGCAGCTTAAATTAACAACTGCTAAGTTTTATAGAATTGATGGCGGTAGTACACAAAACTTAGGTGTTACACCCGATGTAAAGTTGCCTTCTGCATTCGATCATAAAGAAGTAGGCGAAAGCTCTTATGCAAGTGCTTTGAAGTGGGATAAAATTCCTGCAGCAGATTATAATTTAGATAATACAATTGATGCTAAATTTATTGCTGATTTAAATGCTAAATTTTCGCTAAGAGCAGAAACCGATAAAGATTTACAGCTATTAATTAACGACTTACAAAGGCTTAAAAAACAACGTAATAGAACAAAATTTAGTCTTAACGAGGCTCAAAGAAGAAAAGAGATAGAAGAAGCCGAAAAGCTAACCCCAACAGCTAGTGAGTTAGAATCAGTTGTGTATTCAAAAGAAGGTATAGGCGTAGCTACCTCTAAAAAATCTTTAAAATTAGAAGATGTGTATTTAAAAGAAGGCTTACTAATTCTTGCAGATGTTGTAAGTTTGACTGACGCATAACTGCACTTAATCTTTACCAATGCTTCAAGTATTGAGTTTGAATACACCATCGAATGAATGAAGAGCTCTTAATGTTAATAGTACGGCTTTTTGCTATTGTAGCTAAAGAGCGTATTACCGAAGATGAACGTAATAACCTTAAAGAATTTCTTCTTTTACATGTATCCCATGATTCTGTTCCACACTTTATCGATGTTTTTGATAATGAGATAACTCAAATTGCAACCTCACACAAAGGCATAGACGATACTGATACTGAAACTGCTGAGTATATTGCCGATTGGGCCAAAGTGCTTGATATATGTAAAGTAATTAATGAGAGCTTAACTAAACAACAAAAACTGGTTTTGCTCTTAAAGCTTATCGAATTGATGCTTCAAGATGGGCAAATTTCCGAAAGGCAAAGCAATCTAATTTTTTACATAAGCGAAGCCATTCATATAAGCCAAAGAGAAACCGACTTAATAAAGCAATTTTTAACAGGCCAGGATGTAGAGGAACTTGATCGTAGAGAATTACTGGTGGTGGATGAAGGTTCTGCTCCGCATGCTTTTAAATCATTACATATAATATCTCGCAATTTAACAGGAATGATTGTGGTATTGCGAATTGCAGATACTGGCACTTACTTTATTAAGTACTTGGGCATTTCCAACCTTACCTTAAATGGCTATCATTTTAGAAGTCGAAAAATATATATATTTCCTACGGGCAGTATAATTAGAGGCCAAAAAATTCAATCTATTTACTATAGCGATGTTGTTTCCAAATTCTTAAAAGAAGAAACAAAGGTTAAAATCTCTTTTGAGGCCACCAATATTCATTATGCATTCAAATCTGGCGTAGTTGGGCTTCAAAATATAAACATTTCTGAAGAAGGAGGTAAGCTTATTGGCATAATGGGGGCTTCGGGTTCTGGTAAATCTACCTTATTAAACATTTTAGATGGCAGCATAGAACCAACAAAAGGAACTGTATTACTCAATGGTAAAGATCTTCATGATAATGCTGAAGAGCTAACAGGTGTTATTGGCCTAGTTCCTCAAGATGATTTCTTAATCGAAGAATTATCTGTTTATCAAAATATATACTATTCTGCCAGATTAACTTTTGGCAACCATTCCATTGAAGAAACGCATAAGCTTGTTCAAATCACTTTAAAAAGCTTAGGTTTAGTTGAAATTGAAGATTTACAAGTAGGTTCGCCATTAGAAAAATCTATAAGTGGAGGACAGCGTAAAAGAATAAATATAGGATTAGAATTGCTGCGTAAGCCCAGTATTCTGTTTGTAGATGAGCCCACATCGGGGTTGTCTTCAAACGATTCTATAAACATTATGGACTTGCTTAAAGAGCTGTCATTGCAAGGCAAGTTGATTTTTACCGTTATCCATCAGCCCTCGTCTGATATTTTTAAGATGTTCGATCAATTGATAATACTTGACAAAGGTGGGTATCAAGTGTATTATGGCAACCCTGTAGAAGCATTGGTTTATTTTAAAACCATTGTAAATATGGTTAATAAAGACCAAGGTGCTTGCATAGAATGCGGCAACATTAAATCAGAGCAGATATTTAACATTCTCGAAAACAAGATTGTAAACGAATATGGGAGGTTTACCGAAGATAGAAGAATATCTGCTGCAAAATGGAACGAGTATTTTGAGGATAAAGTTACTTTGCCAAAAGCCGAAAGAGTATCAGAAAAAATTGAAGCAAGTCAAAAAAATCCTCACAGATGGCAGCAATTAAAAATTTTCGGTATAAGGGATATTCGCACCAAGTTTGCCAATAAGCAATACCTGTTTATTACATTTTTAGAAGCTCCTGTTTTAGCCATTTTTTTAGCGATTCTAATTAGGTATTATGAAAACCTAAATGGTGATTCTGCTTATTATTTTATGAATAATGATAACATACCTGTCTATTTTTTTATGACGGTAATCATTGCCTTATTTATGGGACTAACACTTAGTGCGGAGGAACTGATTAAAGATCGTAAGATGCTTAAACGGGAGTCTTTTTTACAGTTAAGTAGAGTTAGTTACTTGGCATCTAAAATCGCAGTTCTATTCTTTATATCGGCAGTTCAAACTTTTAGCTTTGTAATAATTGGCAATCTTATATTGGGGGTAAATGGCATGACATTTTCGATGTGGGCGGTTATGTTTCTTACTGCCGGATTTGCCAACCTGCTAGGTTTAAATATATCTTCAGCATTTAAGTCAGCTGTAACTGTATATATACTAATTCCACTGTTGGTTATACCTCAACTTGTTTTAAGCGGTGTTATAATAAGTTTCGATAAATTTAATCCTCAGCTTAGCAACTTAGATAAGGTGCCTGCGGTGGGCAATCTTATGGCTTCTAGGTGGGCGTTCGAAGCATTAGTAGTTAATCAATTTAAGAATAACGCATACACAAGGCAGTTTTATGCATACGATCGAGAGATTGCCTTGGCTGATTATTACAGCGCCTATTATGTGCCTAAACTGCAAAGCCACCTTTCGGCAGTAGCCAATAAATTTGATTTAGTTTCTAGCAACCCCGACTCAATTAAAACAATAGAAAAGCACCTAAATTTACTTCAGTTTGAAATTGGTAATCAACTAAAAATTGTAGGAGCAAGTAGCTTTAAAAATGCTGGCTCCATTACTTCATCAGCCTTTGATAGAGCCACCTACCTTGAGACGGAAGCCTTTTTGTCAACTTTAAAAAAGTATTATAGAAATAAGAATTTGCGTTGGAGCAATAAACTTGATAGTATAAAACGGCTTTTAAATGACACACCTGTTGGCTTTGAATTACAAAGGTTTTTACGCACCAGAAATTACAATGAAACCCTAAACGAAATGCTTGAAGGGAAAGGAGCAAGCACTCGAATTACAGAAAGCAAGAACAAGCTTATACAAAAAATATACCCCATTTATTACAGGCCTGATGAATCTAAATTTATAGATGTTGCTTCTCAGTTCTATTCACCTGAAAAGGTAGTTGCACACACAGCAATTGGCACTCTATACGTTAATTCACTCATTATAATCCTAATGACTGTTTTCTTAATGATTAGCCTTTATTACGATTGGTTAAGAAAATTAATGAATTGGATTGAAGACTTTAAACTAAACAGGAAGTTTAAAAAATCGGCTAAAATTGATTGGAGGAAGTAGGTATATAATTGACAATGTGTTATCTTCTATCGTAGAGGACTCTGGTAAGAAGAGTAATAATAACGGAAATAAGAAAGGAAATAGTCACTAAAGCTACAGAATCCCTTACAGGAGACCTGAGCAAGGTAAGCCTGTTTGATGTATGATTGTCGAGCGGAGGCACTCTTGATTCTAGGTCGTAGGATCGCTGCGCTTAACCTACGACCAGTAGAGGTGTTGAGTTATTTGGTAGACCAGCAACCAGTGAAGATAGTGTCAAATATGGAAAAAAATAAAATTATGAATAGAATGGGCTTGTTTTCTATATTGTTGTTTTTGGGAAGTTGTTTCTTAACCCAACTTGAAAATATTTCACATAATTAAAAAAATAATATTTCCTAATC
>CAZQWZ010000163.1:0-6065 GCA_964596935.1 uncultured Roseivirgaceae bacterium | reverse complement strand
ACCCAATCCACATAATAACTAACCGCCTCTTCCTTATTATGCTCATTATGGGTTTCGTGGCGTAAGCCCTCCCAAATTTTTAATTCTACCATATTAGTTGGTGCATTATTAGCAAATTCTTCTGATCCTTTGGGCGAAGTAATATTATCGGTACTGCCGTGAGCTAATAAAATAGGTGTTTTTAATGTGTTCGCCATCGCAATAGCCTTTTCGCCCATTGCATTTATTTCCATAAATAAACCACCTGTAATTCTATCATGGTTTAATGGGTCGTTGTCATAAGCCTCTTGCTCTTCTTTTACACTAGATATATCAGTTATATCTAACCCGTTAGGTTGGGCTAGTGATGGTAAAAAGCGAGCACCAAACTTGGCAAGCATTAGCTGAAATCCCTTTGGAGGATTTGTTAGCCTTAACCAAGGTGATGTTATTACGCCAAAGCTTATTTCTTTGGAATTTCTATTCAATAAAAAATTCAAAGCAACATTGCCTCCCATACTATGCCCATATATAGCTATTGGGGTATCAGCGTGTTCTTTTCTAATAAGCATTAAAAGTTGTTCAATATCATCGAACATATGATGAATTGAGGGTGTATGCCCTTTCTTTCCTTCAGAAGTTCCGTGCCCTCGATGATCGAAACCCCAAAAAGAAATATTTTTTTCATTAAAATATTTAGCTACTTCTTGGTATCTAAGAATGTGTTCGCCCATGCCATGTACCATGCATATAATAGCAACAGGGTTTTCAATTTCCCATTTATGGCCGTGTAGTTTCAAATTATCTTTGCTACTAAAATCAAAATTTTGGTTTTCCATAGGGGCATTTATTTGTGTTGAAAGCGAGCAATAATACAAATTTCTAAATGCAAAATTTATTCCTACATAGTGTTTGCTAGTAAAATGTCAATCTTTATGATTTTATGTATTTTTGATGAGATTTTTATTTTTTTAATGAGGCGATGCCTTAGTATCAGCGATACTGAAAAAGTAAAAAATATTGCAAAAAGATAAAAGTCTAATTTTGTAGAGTTTACTAGCAGACACTACCTTGAAGTGTTCTATTTTTGAGCCATTTACAAATAAAATTAAGAGTGAAGAGACCAGAATGGATTTTTGTAGGAGCTATAATATTGGTGGCTTCCTATTTTGTTTATAACTATGTAAGCAAGAAGCAGAAGTTTGATGAGTGGGATTTAGTAACGTCCAATGCCGCTATTGTTTACGAGAGCAAATCTTTTATTAATACATGGAATAAATTAGTAGAGTCTGATATTTGGCAGAGTATTTTTGAAATAAACGAGGTTAGTAAAGCAAATCAAAATCTGCAATTATTTGATACCCTAAGTGGAGGTAATGGCCAGATGGCAGCTTTGTTTAATAAACAAAAAACTATTATTTCGGCTCACGTAACTTCTCAAAATAGTTTTGGGCTAACCTACATTATTCCATTAGGCAATAATGGCCATACGGTTTTTTTTAACCTTTTAGTTAATCTTCCAAAAGAATTAAAACCAAATAAGAGTCAACGAGTTTACCTAGCTCAAACAATTTACGAGCTGGAAGTTGAAGGAAACAATATATCATATATCATTTATAAAAACACCTTGGTGCTTAGCACCGAAGCTTTTTTAGTGGAAGATGTGGTGCGCAATATTCAGAATAAGTTTGAACATAATTTTATTAAAAGTTATCCAATGCTTAGTGGCAATCCAAGTTTTGCTACCGATGATGGCAATGTGTATATAAATGGGGAAGAGATTCCATTATTTACGAACAGTTTTTTAAATGTAAAAAGTAAATCTATAGGTGATTATACGTTAGCCGATGCTATTTTTTTGGATCTTGACATTAGCGATGCAGGTTTATTGGCAACGGGGTTTGCATTTGAGGCAGGCGATCGTTCACTAACATCAACCTTTAAAGACCAGCAAGCGGTAGAGTTTAACTTAATGAGTCTTATTCCTAAAAATGCTGCAATTGTGGAGCATTACGGAACAACCGATTTGCCTAAATGGTATGCCAATTGGGTTGTACTACAAAATAACGATTCAATCAATCCTGTTGCAGGAGCCAAATTTATTGGTTTTATAAAAAATGAGTTTACGCAAGTTACTTTACAGTCGATAGATAAGGAGCACTTGAATAAGTTGTTTATAGCAGAGCTAACAGATGAGGCTGGTATGTATAACCACCTTAATAAAATAGCAGAGCAGCAAATTTTGCAAACTTCTGATAGCCTTTACGTAGAAGTATATGCCGAAAAGGAAATTAGGTTAATTGATAATAATCCTATACTTAAAAAATATTTTGGAACTCCGTTTGAAGGCTTTAATAGTACCTATTATTTAATTTTTGATAATCATTTAGTGATAGCCAACAGTGCAGAAACACTGAGAAACTGGCTTGTGCAAATCGAAAACGAGTTTACATGGAGCAAATCTTTAAAAATTAACTCGTTTTTTAAAAATGCACTTACCGAAGCCAATTATACGTATGTAACAAACCTTGAATACAGTTGGAATCTATTGTATGGCAATTTTAATAAACAAATTAAATCTTGGGTTACAACCAACTCTCAAAGCATTAAAGAGTTTGATTTAGTAGCTTTTCAAATTTCGAACCTTGATAATAGGTTTTATGCGAATTTACATATTAACTATTCGCCAACTCCGCAAGTAGTTGCAGAAAAGAAAGTATTTGATGTTGCTACTATACAGTTAGCAAATGCGGTTATTAATAAACCAAAGGTTGTAAAAAATCACACAAATGGGGCCTGGGAAATACTTGTGCAAGATTCGCTAAACAATTTGATGTTGCTTAGTAGCACAGGAGATATATTATGGAGCGATTCTTTACCCGCAAAATTAGAAGGCACTATTTATCAAATTGATTATTATAAAAATAATAAGCTTCAATATTTAGCACATTCTGATAGTAGTTTGTTTTTAATAGATCGAAATGGGCAAGCGGTAGAGAATTATCCGTTTACATTTGATTATAAAATTAATCAAATGTATCTGGTTGATTACGATAGATCTAAAAAATACAGAATTTTGATTAGTGATCATTTTGGAAATTTGCGAATGTATAATAAACAAGGCGAGTTACTAAAAGGCTGGAATCCGAAAGCTTTTAATTCTAATTTTTCAGATGATATTTTTCACGTAAGGGTACGAGGGAAAGATAGAATACTAATACCGTTAAGCAAGGGGGCTGTTCACCTTAATAATAGGCGAGGCGAGGAAGTTGATGGATTTCCGTTGGATTTGGGCATTAGCGTAAACAACGATTTTTTTGTTAGTCTTGGAGAAAATTTTGATGATACTGAATTTACAACGGTATCAGAAGATGGTTTAGTGGTTAGGTTTACCATGACAGGTAAGATGCTTTCTCGCAACCAATTATTCAAAGAGTCGAGCCAATCAAAATTCGAAATGCTTATCGAAAGCCAAGGCAAAGATTATGTTTTTGTACGCAAAGATTTAAACCGACTTTCGGTACTTTCTGCTAAAGGAGATGTGCTTTTCGAAAAGGATTTTCCAACATCAGCAAATCGAAGTGTGCAGTATTATAACCTTGGGTCTGATCGTCAAATTTTTGTAGTTAAAAATGGTTTGTCTATTTATCTATATAATAAGGACGGCAAATTGCTTAATAACAATCCATTAACATCAGAACACAAAATATCATTGGTTTATTTTAGTAATGATAATATTTGTCAACTTTACCTTTCACATGAAAATACGGTGGAAATCAAGAAAATCTATTTATGATGAATCTAGTTAAAAGAAATATCAATTTTAAATCCGTAGGGCTACTATTAGTATTACTTACAAGTGTTTTTTTTAAAGTGCAGGCTTTTCAAGAAGATTTTTTAACTCCTAAATCATCAGTTGAATATCTGGCAAAATATACATCTACTGAGAACCTAGATGAAGCGAAAGCTGCAAAACTTATCTCGTCAAGAGAGGTTTTTTTGCTTAAAAAGAGGAAAGCATATATAAAAGATATTAGAAGGATTCTTGATGCTTCTGGATTTGACTGGGACTTAAGTTTAATACCAGATTCGGCTAACTATGTTAGAGAAAACGGTAGTGCCATTTACATATTGGTTTCAGATGTAACACTCGAAAAACAAGATGAAAAGTGGTTGATTTCCAAACAAACAATAGATAACATTCCAGACCTGTTGTTAGGGCTTGGGATAAAAACTAAAAAGGAGGAAAAGAAGGTATTTACGAAAAAAAATTCGCCAAAAACCACTGTAAAGAAAAATAAAGAAGCTTCAATGGTTCGGCTAGATCTTTCATCTCCCAGAAGTTTGATAATGGAATTATCAAACTATATGTCTGATGATAACTGGCGACCAGATATTGCACAACAAATAATATATCATAAACACTTGCCTCACAAAGAAGAACGTATAGAAAGGATATTGAAATTAGAACGTTTTATTGAAGCCAAAGCTATAATTGTTGATTTTTCTACAATTCCGGACGATCCTAACTATATAGATTCGATGCATTTAGATCTGCACGAATATGTGCTTACCCCAAGGTTTGCAGAGCTATATGTCGAAAAAATAGGAGATAGGTGGTACCTATCTAAAGAAACGGTTGATAAAATACCTATGCTTTTTGAAAAAGCATATCCTTTTGGTTCCGATAGGTTATTAAAATACTTACCAAGTAACCAATCAACCTATTTAGGGTTGATGGTTTGGCAACATATCGCAATTTTAATTCTGCTGGTAATAAGTGTTATTTTTAATAAAGGCTTATCTTGGTTAGTACATTATGTAATAACTCGCATACTTTTTCGCTTTGGGCTTAAGGAGCTTGCTACTACCTACATTAAGCCTGTAGTTCGCCCATTTAGTTTAATGATAGCGTTTGCAATTGTTGCTATGTTTTTGCCAATTCTTCAATTGCCCATTAAAGTATCACATTATTTAACACTTGCTCTTTCTGGGTTAGTGCCTTTATTCGGAACCATTGGAGTTTATAGTATGATTAATATCGTGGCGCTTTATTTTAAAAAGCTTGCTTTAAAATCAGAATCTACTCTGGATGATCAGCTAGTGCCGCTATTTAGAAAGATTGCGAAAACTTTTGTTATCATAATTGGAAGCATTTATATATTGGCTAATCTTAATGTGCAATTAATGCCGCTATTGGCAACACTATCTATTGGTGGTTTGGCATTTGCATTGGCAGCTCAAGATACCATTAAGAATTTCTTTGGTTCATTAATGATTTTTGTTGATAAACCCTTTCAGGTAGGGCAATGGATCACGTCAGGAGGCATTGATGGCACAGTAGAAGAAGTAGGAATTAGATCTACTCGAATTAGAACATTTGCAAATTCAGTTATTTCTGTGCCAAATGGTAAGTTAGCGGATGCCACCATAGATAACCATGGGCTTAGAAGTTATCGTAGATTTACAACTCAATTAGCCGTTACATATGACACGCCTCCTGATTTAGTAGAAATTTTTATTGAAGGATTGAGAAAATTGGTGTTGGCACACCCAAATACTAGGAAAGATTATTATCATATCTATATGAATAATATGAATAGCCACTCATTAGATATTAAGTTTTACATATTTTTTGAAGTACCAACTTGGGGCGAAGAGCTAAAAGCACGGCATGAGGTAATTTTATCAATATTAAAATTGGCACATAAACTTGGAGTTAACTTTGCTTTTCCTACACAAACTTTACACGTGCAAGATTTGCCTGGGCAAGCATCACTTTCGCCAAACTATGGTAAGCCAGATAAGCTTAATAATGACATGGAAGATTTTTTTAATACAGAAAGCAAGAATTAGTAGCCTCTAGTAGCTTTAATTGCAATTTATCAAATTCATTTAAAAATCTTTTTTTAAATGTTTGAATAAAAATAAAAAGCACCTACTTTTGCAGTCCCGAATTCAGAAACACCTTGTGTAAAGGCGTAAAATTTGCTGAGTTTGGATGTTCATTTTATTGATGTAATTAAGAAAGAGGGGGGATACCAAAGCGGCCAACTGGGACGGACTGTAAATCCGTTGTCTACGAC
>CAZQWZ010000162.1:0-6115 GCA_964596935.1 uncultured Roseivirgaceae bacterium | reverse complement strand
TAACTGGCTACATGGCTAAGATTCCTGCGGAATGACTTGTAGTAGTGGTTTTAATTGGAAATAATATAGACAAAGAATGAGTTCAAAAGATATAAATTTACACTTTCCTGCACCTGTTGCGGGATCTCCCCAATAGAAAGTATTACTTTTTATAAACGACCCCACCCTTCATTACAAAAGCCACCTTTTCAGTAGTATGAATATCATCCAAAGGGTTTTTATCAGTAGCAACTAAATCTGCTAATTTGCCAGTTTCAATGGATCCCAATTTATCATCAACTCTTAATAAAGTAGCTGCACCCATAGTGGCGGATTTTATGGCCTCCATTGGTTTCATGCCTACTTCTACCATATAGCCAAACTCTTTGGCGTTTTCGCCATGCGGAAACACACCAGCATCTGTGCCAAAAGCGATAAGCACTCCTGCCTTATACGCTTTAGCAAATGTAGCTTGAATTTTTGGGCCAATTTCACGTGCTTTAGGGCGAATAATTTCGGGATAAAACCCTTTTACTTCTGCTTTTGCTGCTACGTATTTACCAGCTGTTATAGTGGGCACATAATAAGTGCCATGTTTTTTCATTAGTTCACGCACTTCATCGTCCATTAACGTGCCATGCTCGATGGAGTTGATGCCTGCAATAACTGCACGTTTCATACCTTCGGCACCGTGCGCATGGGCTGCGGTTACAAACCCATAATCGTTGGCAGCTTCTACAATTCCTTTGAGTTCATCCATTGTAAATTGTGGGCCTTGTCCGTCTTTGGCAACACTTAATACGCCACCCGTAGCTGTAATTTTAATTACATCTGCCCCATTTTTATAACGTTGGCGTACCGCTTTTTTGGCTTCATCATAACTATTAACCACGCCCTCGTCTGCTCCAGGATCGCCCATTAATAAATGCTTCATCCCATTGGTTGGGTCGGCATGACCACCTGTGGTGGCAATGGCTTTTCCTGCAGAATATATTCTAGGGCCAACCACAAGGCCTTTATTAACCGCATTTCGTAACGCAGTGTTTACGCCTGTACCACCTAAGTCTCTAACGGTGGTAAAGCCTGCCATTAATGTACGCTCTGCAAAAACAGCCGATTGAAAAGCAATATCGGCTTCATTTGCTGTAAAACGAGCCACATAACTACTTGGTCCATATTCGCTTTCTAAGTGCACGTGCATATCTATCCAGCCAGGCATTACGGTTTTATCTTTTAGATCAATGTATCTATCTTTTTTATTCATTTTGGCATAGCCATCGCGAACTTCTACTATTTTATCACCCTCAATTACAATGGTTACTTCGTTACGAACTTTATCGGATACGCCATCTATTAGTGTACCACAATAGACATAGGTTTTAAGTTGGGCTTGTACTGAGAATCCAATACTTAAAATTAGGAGTGTTGCTAAAAATTGTTTCATTTAAATGGGGTTTAGTTTTTAAAGATGCTGATTTCTTGGGAGAAGAGCAAAAACAATACACCGTCATTACCCAGCTGTAAGAATGGGTAATCTTGTGAGGCCACCGCCTCACTTCAGTTGGCTACTGAGATAGTTTGTCTGGTCTTACGCCAGACAAAGACGATAACGGAGTGGATTGAATTATTACCCCCTTTGCTAAATACTGTCCAGTTTCCTCATTTTTAAAAATGAGTTCTAATTTTAATCCTGCAAGAGCAGCATGTTTTTTAGCCGTATCAAAATCTACATAAAGCCATTTAAACCAATCGCCCTTTTGAGTATCATACTCATATTGATAGTCCAATTCTCCATAGTATTTATCAGTTGGTAAATCGTCTTCATATAAATAGCTAATATCACTTGAATCGAGCAATATTTGCCCACTAGGCTTAATGAGCGATTTCAATTTCGAAAAAAACGATTCTAGGTTTTTTAGCTCGCCTACTAAACCAATGGTATTCATCATTAATAGCAAAGTGTCGTAAGGCTCTGGGGTAGAAAAATCATAAAGGTTTCCTGTAATAATAGATTTTACACCACGTAAATACATCACCTTGGAGCTGAGTTCAGAAATTTCCAGCGCATCAACCTCAAAATTTTGGCTTTGAAGTTCCAATGTTAGAGCTCCTGCTCCTGCTCCAATGTCTAACACTCTTCCTTTACATAACTCAAGTGCTTTTTTCTCCACGTCAAAAAAACCTTTTTTACCTCGAAAGAAAATATCAACAGGCATTTCATCGGGTTCTCCATAAGTGTTATGGATAAACACCGAGCCTTTTTCTTGCTCTAAAGCATAATCGTAAATGGCTTGTCCGAGTAGGGTTTGCATATTGGTTTTTAACTTCTAAAATCAAAAATCGTAAATCATCATTCAATATTCATCTATTCTTTGTTTTTTTGAAGCTCAATTAGCTCTAGGATGAATCGATTATTATATTTATTACTTGCAGCCTTTCTAATATCGGGTTGTAATCAAAAACTAGAAGACCAAAGTGAGGTTTCAACAAACTTCAAACTTTCGTATGCCACAAATTTTTCTATCCAAAAAAAGACAGGTTACATATTAGTAAGGATAAACTCACCTTATAAAAATGCTGAAAGCGGTTTGCGATATGTACTTTATCCTCGCGAAACGGAAAAGCCAAATGTGGAGGCCGATGCTTTTATTCCTATCCCTATAAAATCAATCGTTTGCACATCAACTACGCATATTCCTTTATTAGATTATTTGGGTGATACAGATAAACTGGTTGGTTTTCCTACTACAGACTATATCAGTTCTGAGAAAATGAGGCTGCGAGTAGATTCAGGTTATGTGACTGAACTAGGTATAGACAATTCGATTAACATCGAAAAACTTATTGAGCTAAACCCCGACTTGGTAATGGCTTATACTATGACGAGTGATTTTGGACAATTTAATAAAATACAAGAAGCCGGAATACCTGTACTCATTAATGCCGAGTATATGGAACTAGACCCATTAGGAAGAGTAGAGTGGATTAAGTTAGCGGGCGTGTTATTTGGTAAAGAAGATAAAGCCGACTCTGTATTTACAATGATTGAAACAGCTTATAATTCCACCAAAGCAAAAATTAAAAAGACAAATAACAAACCAACCGTTATGAGTGGCTCCATGTACAGCGATACTTGGTATTTGCCAGGAGGCAATAATTATGCAGCCAAACTCTTAACCGATGCTGGTTTCGAATACATTTGGGAAAAGGATACAACCGAAGGGTTTTTAGCGTTAAGCTATGAAGCCATTTTAGACAAAGCCAATAAGGCTGATTATTGGATTGGTGCAAGCAATTTTAAATCGCTTACCGATATGAAAGAGGCGAATGAACGGTATTCTTTTTTTAAACCATTTGAAACTAATAGTGTGTACTCTTATAATAAACGAATTGGCACTAAAGGCGGAAGCGAGTTTTTAGAATTGGGGTATTTGCGCCCCGATTTAATTTTGAAAGATTTGGTTAAAATAGGCCATCCTAATCTATTGCCAAACCACGAACTGTTTTTCTATTTCCAATTACCAGAGCAATAAGACTTCCAATGATAAACCTCCTACCAAAAACACGCCACATAGCAAGTCATTCCGTAGGAATCTTCACCAAGATAAAAGGTTTTGAGTGGTTAATATTTCTTCGTTACACTACGAAATGACGCCATGAATGGGCGTTATGCAAAATAAGATGCACTTTTTACCTACATTTGAAATCTCAAATGAGCTTCCCAAACAACATATCACTTAAATGGATATTGCTCATCGTAGCTGTATTTATTGCATTTATATTAGATATTTGGCTAGGTAGTGTGCATATTCCTGTAAAAGATGTGTTGAATATTTTACTTGGAGGAGCACCTGAAAATCAAGCTTGGGAAAAGATTGTTTTGCTGTTTCGTTTACCCAAAGCAGCCACTGCAATAATGGTCGGTGGCGCATTAGCCGTTAGTGGGTTAATGATGCAATCATTTTTTAGAAATCCATTGGCAGGGCCATTTGTATTAGGCATAAGTTCAGGAGCAAGTTTGGGAGTAGCCATTTTAGTATTGGCGGGTTTTTCAGGAGCTTTTTTTATCAACTCGTTTGGTGTAGTAATAGCCGCAAGTGTAGGTGCAGGTTTGGCATTTACGTTTGTGCTTTTGGCATCTATCCGAATTAAAGACAGTGCCACATTGCTAATTATTGGCTTAATGGTTGGCAGTATAACGGGAGCTATTGTTGGCACATTACAATATTTTAGTTCTGCCAAACAATTACAAGCCTTCACTATTTGGACGTTTGGCTCATTAAGCAATGTAAGTATTAAAGATTTACCTCTTTTTTTAGGGTTTACAAGCCTCGGCTTAGTAGTATCGTTTATTTTATTTAAACCCATGAATGCAATTTTATTGGGCGAGCAATACGCTCAAAGCTTGGGTGTAAATATTGGCAGGTTGCGAAATGGCATTTTACTTTCCACCGGATTATTGGCAGGTGTAGTTACCGCTTATTGTGGCCCTATCGCTTTTATTGGTATAGCGGTCCCACATTTAACAAGAGCCATCATACCAACCAACGATCATAAAAAACTGATACCTTCTGTATTTTTAATGGGAAGTTTAGTTTTATTGGTTTGTGATATTATTGCTCAATTACCAGGTAGCGAACATGTGTTACCTATAAATATTGTAACTTCCATATTAGGAGCCCCTGTAGTTATTTGGGTAATTCTTAAAAGGCGAAAATTGGGAACATCCTTTGGTTGAAAAATAATACACACATACTTGTTTTGTTTCACTTTTAAGCTAAAACACACCTAGATAGAATAATTTTTTTAGCTTTGCACCTTTATTGAAATTGAAAAAATGGCAAACGACTTACTAAAAGGAAAAAGAGGAATCATTTTTGGTGCCTTAGATGAGAACTCAATTGCATGGAAAACCGCTCAGGTTATTCATAAAGAAGGCGGAGTATTTGTATTAACAAATGCCCCTATTGCAATGAGATTAGGAAAAATAGATGAGCTAGCCGAAGAGTGTGGTTCAAAAGTTATTCCTGCGGATGCTACTTCTATTCCCGACCTTGAAAACCTTATTAGCCAATCGGTAGAAATATTGGGCGGAAAACTAGACTTTGTTTTACACTCTATTGGCATGAGCCCTAACGTGCGTAAAGGTAAATCTTACGGAAATTTGAATTATGAATGGTATCATAAATCATTGGATATATCGGCCATGTCGTTTCATAAGATTATGCAAACCTTAGAAAAACAAGATGCGATGAATGAGTGGGGTTCAATCGTAGCCTTATCATACGTTGCGGCTCAGCGTACCTACCCAGATTATTCTGATATGGCGCAGGCCAAAGCTATGCTAGAATCAATTGCACGTAGCTACGGTGAGCGTTATGGCACCTTAAAAAATGTGCGTGTAAATACTATTTCTCAATCACCAACAATGACAAGAGCAGGAAGTGGTGTTGGCGGTTTCGATGCCTTCCTTGAATTTGCTAAAAATATGTCGCCACTAGGAAATGCTTCTGCAGAAGCTTGTGCAAATTACATTTCGGTTATGTTTTCTGATTTTACCAGAATGGTAACTATGCAAAACTTAATGCACGATGGAGGATTTTCTAATTCGGGCATGACTCAAAAAGTAATAGAAAAAGTGCTTTTAAAGTAAAAACAATAAGCACGTCATTCCTCCGATAGCTATCGGAGGAATGACGTTGAAATGTAAATATGGTGGTATTTCCAAATGCTAAAATTAACCTTGGCCTTAACATTATTAATAAGCGCGAGGATGGATACCATACTATTGAATCGTGCTTTTACCCAATTCCTTTTACAGATGCATTAGAAGTAATTGAAAGCAATAAACTTTCGTTTACTTCTTCAGGCATTGATATCCCGGGCAGCAGTAAAGATAACCTTTGCTTAAAAGCATATCATTTGGTAAAAGCCAAATTCGATATCCCTCCAGTTGCTATTCATTTGCATAAACATATTCCTATTGGTGCGGGTTTAGGGGGAGGTTCTGCAGATGGTGCTTTTATGATTAAGCTGCTTAATGAAAAGTTTGAGTTGGCAATACCTGTTAAAGAACAAGAAGAACTTACCAATCAGCTAGGTAGCGACTGTCCTTTTTTTATACACAACAAACCTG
>CAZQWZ010000161.1:0-6129 GCA_964596935.1 uncultured Roseivirgaceae bacterium | reverse complement strand
GGATGACCATATATTTGACCTTATTTAATTCAAATATATTATCTGTGCTTTAAATTAATAACCCTACAAATAAAAATCGATGATTAAAAATGTAATAACAGTTTGTCTCTTAGCGATTTCTTTCAGCTTGGCAGCCCAAAATTTGGTACCTATTACCAATTACCACGATAAAGAGCAACAGCATATTAACGAGCAATATTCTGCCATTAACGGAAATAAAAACTTAATCGAAGGCGCATATATAAAATATGATTATAATGGTAATAAAGAAGTAATCGGTCAATTTAACAATGGAGATAAGGTTGGTACTTTTACTTCATATTATGCAAATGGAGAAGTTAAACAAACACTGACATTTGCAGATGGCAAGAAAAATGGAGCAGTATATATTTATACCGAAAATGGCCGACTACTTCAAGAAGGAACTTTTAAAAATGATAAATTAGAAGGCAGTTTAAAACTCTATTATAAAAGTGGGGAGATAAAATCTGAAACAGAATTTTTAAATGGCACCCCCAACGGACAAATTATTGAATACTATAAAAATGGCAAAGTAAGTAAAAAACAAACATATGCTAATGGAAAAGTAAACGGTATTTCTAAAAGCTATTACCCAACCGGAACTCTTAAAACAGAAGAAAACTATAAAGAAGGAATTTTACACGGCTACTTTAAAACCTATCACCCCAATGGGCAATTAGATACAGAAGCTAACAACCAAATTGGTAAAAGAACAGGAACGTTTGCTACTTATAACGATAGTGGTTTAAAAATAATTGAAGGCCAATTTGTAAACGGTAAGCTGAATGGTGAAAACCTTGCTTGGTATGATAACAAACAACTAAAGCACAAATTTAAGTATGCCAACGGGTTTAAAATTGGTAAGAATATAGCGTATTATGATAATGGAAAGCTGAAAATGGAAGGTCGTTTTTCAAACGATGAAAAAGATGCTTCTATTGAAGAGTACTACTCTAACGAACAGTTAAAATCAAAAACCTATATTTCTAATGGAAGGAAAGAAGGAATTCAAAAATTATGGTATAAAAACGGACAACTTAAAGAAGAAGCAACCTATAAAAATGGGTTAGAAAGGGGTATTCATAAACTATATTTTGAAACTGGGCAATTGGATACTGAAACTCCTTACACAGGAAATAAGCGTGTGGGTATAGAAAAGAGGTATTATGAATCAGCTAAATCAAAAGCAATTACTACCTATAAATCAGGTAAAAAACATGGCGTAGCCAAAGAGTTTTATGCAGATGGTAATTTGCAAAAAGAAGGTGAGTATGGAGGGAATAAAAAAGTTGGGGAATGGAAAATTTACCTACCAACAGGCAAACATATTCTAACCGAAACATACGAACGAGGAAAACTCATAAATTCTAAAAAAATAGAATCAAACTAATACAATTTAATATCCTTGATCTAGAATACCTTTGCGAACATGAATGCCCTTAAAGAAACCAATTTTAGCTTACCAGGCCAAACTCAATTTTATAGAGGAAAAGTAAGAGATGTTTACTCGTTTAAAAACTACTTACTTATGGTAGCAAGCGATCGGATATCCGCCTTTGATGTTGTGCTCCCAAAGCCAATCCCATTTAAAGGGCAGGTGCTAAATCAAATAGCCGCTAAAAATTTAGAAGCCACCAAACACATTGTACCCAATTGGCTTATTGCCACACCAGACCCCAATGTTACTGTTGGCGTTAAGTGCGAGGCATACCCTGTAGAAATGGTAATTAGAGGCTATTTAGCGGGCCACGCTTGGCGCGAATACCGCGATGGAAAACGTGCAATTTGTGGTATTTCTATGCCTAATGGGCTAAAAGAAAACGATAAACTTCCGCAGCCAATTATTACTCCAACAACCAAAGCAAATGAAGGGCACGATGAAGATATTACAAAAGAAGAAATATTAAAAAAAGGGCTTGTTTTCGAAAGCGAATACATCCAATTAGAAAATTACACGCGCGCCTTATTTAATAAAGGCACCGAAATGGCCGAGGCACAAGGGCTTATTTTAGTTGATACAAAATATGAGTTTGGTATAAACGAGGGCACTATTTATTTAATTGATGAGATTCACACACCTGATTCTTCCAGATATTTTTATTTAGAAGGATATGAAGAAAGGCAATCAAACGGAGAATCGCAAAAACAACTTTCAAAAGAGTTTGTTCGTCAATGGTTAATCTCTGAAGGCTTCCAAGGGCTAGAAGGACAATCAATACCAGAAATGACTGATGATATAATTAACCAAATATCCCTCCGATACATCGAGTTATACGAGTCATTTACCGGCAATCAATTTGATAAAGCCAACACCGAGAATATTACGTTAAGAATTGAAGATAATATATTAGAATGGATTAAGTCAGATAATCATTGATAGTAATTCATAATGAAGTGTATTTTTGCAAACTAATTTTATAAATTTACTCAACCATATAAAAGATAGCTTTTCTATCAACCGAAAAAACGACACATGAAATATACAATAGATAAACAAGAGACCTACTGCATTTTTAAGCTAAACGAACCAAAACTAGATTCTTTATTAGCTCCTGCTTTAAAAACAGAGTTAATTACCTTGAATGCCGAAGGTGTTAAAAACATTATTTTAGATTTATCTGAAGTTAATTACACAGATTCTTCTGGCCTAAGTTCTTTATTGGTTGGCAATAGAACCATCCAACAAGATGGTGGAATATTTGTATTAGCAGCTCTTTCTGATCATACTATGAAGCTAATCAAAATATCGCAATTAGATGGCGTACTAAACATATTGCCTACTGTTGAAGAAGCGGTAGATGCAGTTTTTATGCACCAAGTTGAAGCTGACGCAAAAAACGCTAGCGAAGACAAGTAGTGTGCCTTTTCAGGTTACAATTTTAGGGTCAAACTCCGCAATTCCTGCCTATGGCAGGCATCATACTTCTCAGTATGTACTAATTAAAAATCAACGATTTTTGGTTGATTGTGGAGAAGCCACTCAAAATCAAATTAAGCACTATAAATTAAGTGCATTAAAGCTTAATGCTATTTTTATTAGCCATTTACATGGCGATCATTATTTAGGATTGGTGGGGCTGCTATCATCTATGCACTTGCAAGGCCGCACCAAACCATTAAATCTGTTTGGCCCTCGTGGGCTAAGAGATATTATTACTACACATTTTAAATATTCGGATACTGTTCTTAGATACCAACTAAATTTTACTCCTACTGATGCAACATCTGAAGCTATTATTTACGAAGATAAACACGTAGAAATAACTACTATCCCACTCAACCATAGGATTGATTGTACAGGCTTTTTATTTAGAGAAAAACCACATTTGATAAGATTTAATAAAGAAAAACTTCCTGCTAATTTATCTCTGGTAAATATTGCTTCACTAAAAAAAGGGGGGAATATTTATGATGACAAGGGAGATGTCCTGTATAAGAATAGTGAGCTTACCTTGCCACCTTATCGCCAAAGGGCTTACGCCTATTGCTCGGATACTAAGTATATTCCTAATTTGAAAAATCAATTGCACGGCATTGACTTGCTTTATCATGAGGCAACATTTTTAGATGAAAATGAATTGCGAGCAAGCAACACGTACCACTCTACTGCTGGACAAGCAGCGTTGTTAGCAAAAAATGCTAATGCAAAAAAGTTGCTATTAGGGCATTTTTCGGCAAGGTATAAAGATCTTAATCCATTTAAGGAAGAAGCCCGAAAAGTGTTTAATGAAAGCTACCTAGCCATTGAAGGCACAACTTTTGATATTGAACTTAGAGAGTGATGAAAAACCGAGACACTCTTAATCAAAAGAAAACTAACTTATTCCTTATTCTGGCGGGTATATTTATTACCAATGCCGTTGTTGCAGAACTAATTGGCGTTAAAATATTTTCTGGCGAAGCTATTTTTGGTTTGCCAGCAGCACAACTCCCTTTATTTAAAAACCTTGCACTCGATTTTAACCTAACTGCCGGAGCCATTATTTGGCCCGTTGTATTTATTACCACGGATATAATAAATGAATATTTTGGAAAAGAAGGCGTTAAGAAAATTACCTATTTAACCGTTATTTTAATCATTTATGTATTTATAGTAATTGCAGTTGTAACTGCATTGCCACCAGCCGCCTTTTGGCTCGATATTAATAAAACCGATACCGCAGGAAATAATTTTAATATAGATTTTGCCTATACTAAAATATTTAGGCAAGGTTTAGGCATCATTATTGGTTCCTTAGTAGCTTTCTTAATTGGGCAATTATTAGATGTGTATATTTTTCAAAAACTAAGAAAAATAACAGGCGATCGTAAAATTTGGTTAAGAGCCACCGGCTCTACCTTGGTGTCGCAATTGGTTGATAGTTTTGTGGTGCTCTTTATCGCTTTTTATGTGTTAGGTAATCCACAGTGGGATATCAAACTCGTAATTGCTGTAGGTATTATAAATTACATCTACAAATTTACAGTAGCAATTCTGTTAACACCAGTACTTTACCTAGCTCATACTATTATAGATAGGTATTTGGGCAAAGAACAAGCATTAGAATTAACAGAAGAAGCTGCTAAAAAAAGTAAAGGATTTTTTTAAATGAAAAATAGAAGCAACAAAAGTATGGTCATTCCTGCGAAGGCAGGGGTCCCTAATTTGGAAACTCCACTTATACAGATTACTGCCTTCGCAGGAATGACGAAAACAAGAAAGGGAATGACGATATTTTTTTTATTTCTTATTCCTAGTTTTCTTTCTGCCCAAGGCTATAAAATTGAAGCCACTGTACACAACTCAACAGATACTGTTGCGTACTTAGGCCACCACTTTGCTACCCAACGCTATTTAGATGATACCGTAAAAGTGATTGATGGAAAGGCAATTTTTACAGGCAATAAAACATTAGAAGAAGGGATTTACTTTTATTATACGCCATCCATTTATTTCGAATTTTTAGTAGAAGATCAACAGTTTTCATTAGAAACTACAGCACCCAATTTTACCGAAACGATGAAGGTAAAAAACAGTGAAATCAATGAAGGTTTTTATAAGTTGCAAAGGTTTACAGGCGAAATGAAATCTAAAAATCAAACGCTAAGAGCAGCATACGACAGTGCAGAAAACAATGAGAATAAAGAAAAAATTAAAGCTCAATTAAACGAGTTAAGCATAGAAGTTGAAGCCTATCAAAATAAATTAAAACAAGAATATGCTCAAACCTTCTTTGCCAAACTAATTACCCTGATGCAATCACCAAAGGTACCAGAAACACCTGAAGGCACTAAAAACCCGCAACTATATAGATACGAGTATTACAAAAGCCATTTCTGGAAAGGCATTGATATTGCCGACCCTGGATTATTGCGCACACCCCTATTAGATGCAAAAATTAAAGACTACCTCGATAATGTAATTATTCAACAATCAGATTCGGTTATAAAGGAAGTTGATTTATTGATAGCCCAAGCTGCAAAAAGCAAAGAAGCTTATAGATATCTACTGATAACGGTAGTTAACAAATACGAATCCTCCCCTGTTATGGATTTCGATAAAGTGTTTGTTCATATAATTGAAACCTACTATTTAACGGGCAAGGCTGATGAGTGGACGAACCAAGAAACACTTGATAAGTTAAAAAAACGGGTGGACATGATAAAGCCTAATTTTTTAGGCAACGATGCTCCGCAGCTTGTGATGTGGGACACTTTAGGCAATAAAATTAACCTACGAGATATTGATGCTGAATACACGGTACTGTATTTTTATGCACCCGACTGTGGGCACTGTAAAAAGAAAACGCCTGTGCTTTACGAAGCTTACCCAGAATTGGTAACTAAAGGAGTAGAAATACTAGCTATTTGCACAACTACCGATGAGCAAGAATGGAAGAAGTTTATTAAAAAACATGATTTAGGGTGGATAAATTTGGCTGATTTGGAAAGCAAAACGTATGTTAAATACTATTACGATATCCGCTCTACTCCTACTGTTTATATATTAGATAAAGACAAAAAAATACTGCTAAAAAAGATAGATGTGTTGGATATACCCAATGTGATTGACCAATTGATAAAACAGAAGGAAAACCAAAGCAATTAAATCCACAGCTAATTTATAAT
>CAZQWZ010000160.1:0-6138 GCA_964596935.1 uncultured Roseivirgaceae bacterium | reverse complement strand
AACCTTAGCAATTGTTTAAGGCTAAAAACGAGTGCTATATCAAGCTTTATTAGGAGCAATTCATATTATAGGTGGATATACCTTTGAAGTATAATCATAAAGAAAAACCCACTATTATGAAAAGGCTTAGTTTAATTATCGCAGTTGTTGTTTTATTTGTTGCAAGTTCTTGTGCTCCTAGTTATATGTGCCCAACTTATTCAAATGTTGAAGCTCCTCAGGCTTCTGCTGAATTAGCACAAAACGATTTGTAATTTTACTTTTCTTATGGCTAAGATTCCTACGGAATGACTTGCTATGAGAAAAGAATAAGGCCAATCTAGCACAAGTATCCATTGGTGCTAAGACAAACAACTTAACTTTCTTTGTAAGTAAGATTCTCTAAAGGAGTCCTTCGTGACCTATGAGATGACTTGCTAGTTGGAGAAAACACAAAATTTTAAAAGTGGTTTTCACTTTACAAAAACCACAATTACCAATACCCCAATAATTTTACTTTTAGTACTGTTTAAGACAACCCAATCCAGCACGTTTTTTCGATAGGCCGGAAGAGTATTAACTGCTACTACGTACTAAGCCCTAGGTATTTAATAAGAGTAAAAACGAATGTGTTCTCACGCTTTATTAGTAGAAAATAAGACTAAAACTCATCCTACCTTTGATGTATCAAAACAAAAAACATTCTATTATGAAAAGGCTTAGTTTAATCATCGCAGTTGTTGTTTTATTTGTTGCAAGTTCTTGTGCTCCTAGTTATATGTGCCCAACTTATTCAAATGTTGATCAAGTAGAAACTCCTGCTGAACTAGATCAAAACGATTTATAATTAGATTCTTGTTGGAGAAAACTCCAACAAGCGGTAGTTCCTGTCCATTGTTGTTAACAAAGAGCACAAGCGGGCGCTTGCTTTACTTCGTTTAAAGTGCATCTTGAATTAGTTTCCAATCAACACCTTCAATTTTCCTAGTGGCAAACCCTTCTTGCGTTTCATATTTCAATGCTTTCTTTATCCTTTTATTAGTATTGGGATGAGAGGATAAAAACTCTAATGATTCATACGTACTGCTACCATACTCATCTCTAATTTTTCTGAAGATAGCTGCCATTACATTAGGGTGAATATTTGAGTTTTCTAATAGTTCTAATCCATAATCATCAGCTTCACTTTCTTGCCCTCTATCAAATACTGTGGATACACTTTGTTGTAGTATCTCGTTTAAAAATCCAACATCGCCTCCAGATAGAATAGATAACACCAGTGATACTCCCAATTCTTTCACCACTTTATTTACTACATGTCTTTTTTCAACATGCCCCATTTCATGGGCTAACACTGCCGCCACTTCTTCTGGTGAATCGGCATATTTTAACAACCCAGAAAAGAGAACAATATTGCCTCCCAAGGAGGCAAAAGCATTGATGTTATCATTCTGAATTATATAAATTTGGTAATCATATTCTGTTTCTTCCATTCCAGCTAGTAGGCGTTTATAGATTTGATCTACCGCTTCTGTAACGATGCTATCAGATACTATTTTTACATCACTCAAATAGGCATCCATTAATATATCTCCTATTTTTTGCTCATTTTCAATAGAAACAGCCGCTTCGGGAGATGATGGCCTAAATGGAATAAAGATAAAAGCTATCCAAATAAACAAGAAAACACCAATAAGTGCAATTAGCTCTTTAAAGATCTTAGAATTCATGTGTATTTATAAAGATGGAGGTACATTCACAGCTTTATTTTCATCATTTTCGCGTACTAAATAAGCATAATGATAGGCCGCTTTACCAAAAAACAGGAAATAGTAAAACTGTCCTTTTCTTGCTTTAAAGGCAGCCACCAAACTAAAAACCATATACATCAAGTTTGCAATAAATACCATAATTAGGTACCCCCAATAAATTTCATACTCTGAGCCAACAAAAAACACTTCATCAAATTTAACAGAATTATAAAAGAATAACCGGATGCTCCAAAACACTAAACCCGCATTAATTAATGTGGTAGGAATTTGTGAAATTAAGGATTGAAAGGAGTGAAACTTAATAAACCTGCTTTTTGATTTATTAAGGTAAAAATAAATAACAGCAGCTATTAAATTTATTATTGGAAGTGGTAACCCTGCAGCTAAAGATGCAAACATCATTAAGTAGCCACCCATGGCATCTTCTCTTTCTCTAACAGGAATATCATCCGGTTGTGGAACCGGATGATATTGAAGTCCTTTTTCTCTCATTCTACTTATTCTTTTGAACTAAATGGAGGATAATCATCTGTCATTAAATTCATATAGAGATTAACTCGCATGCTCCATCGCATAGTACCCACATTAAATTCGTGCCAACTAGCAGGGTAATTGCCTGTAAATAGTACTGCCCAAAATGCTAAGAAGCTTAGAATCATACCCCAAAGCGATCTAAACAATAATATAAATCCATGAGGCAAGAGGCAATAGAAAGCACCAAAGAACGATTTAAGCAGCAAATGACCTCTACTTAGTGATTCTGGATATTCTACTTCCAATGAGACTAAATCATCAGTAGCATTAACTCCAAATGCAGGATAACCATCAGAAAGATTAGAAAATCGAGCATTTAAACGAAGATTCCATCGGAATAAACCAACCATAAATTCAAAATTACTTTGTGGGAACCGTCCTGTGAAAAGAATGGAGAACCATGATATAAACAATAGAATTGCAGCCCAAATTTGAACAAACATCAGTATAAAGAGATGAGGTAATAGTATGTATAGAAATCCAAAAATAGACCTCAATAATAACTCTCCTCTTGAATAGCTCTCTTGGTGTTTAATTGTAAGTTTCATAATTATTTAAAAGTTTAAATGGTTATATGGAACCTCACTTTTAGTAAACTATTTTTTGCTTAAAGCATAGGTTACTGATGGGTTTCATACTTGTTAAATTTAAGTATATCGTGAAATTATGAATTTTTAGAGAATAATCCTATTAACCTAAGTTTGAACTACGTATTTACACCTACCACTTGTTTAAGGCTAAAAACGAGTGCTATATCAAGCTTTATTAGGAGCAATTCATATTATAGGTGGATATACCTTTGAAGTATAATCATAAAGAAAAACCCACTATTATGAAAAGGCTTAGTTTAATTATCGCAGTTGTTGTTTTATTTGTTGCAAGTTCTTGTGCTCCTAGTTATATGTGCCCAACTTATTCAAATGTTGAAGCTCCTCAGGCTTCTGCTGAATTAGCACAAAACGATTTGTAATACCAAATTTATTTTTTTACTAATGGCATCATTTCGCAACGCTCTCGATTGATATCGAAAGAAGAAATTTTAACCCGTATAGCAAATTTGTATGAATGCTAAATTTTTTTAAAGGTTACCTGTAGGATGACTTACATTTTGTGAATTATCTTATTTTTTATCTTTGCAAGTATGGTATTCTTTAGATATGTTCAGAAAAAAATCTCTTTGAATAGTAGTGCTTTCATCTCTTACTAAAGTGAAGGTAGAATCTTTTTCCGCTATTCGATTTGCCAAACTTGGGCATCTTTTAAATAACTCTGCCCCAACTTTATCGAAGGGGTAAAGATTTTTATCACTTACTTTATAGACAATACCCCATTCTTTCATAAAAACATAATGGGTTCTATGTACTAAATGCCCCCAATGATTTCCTATCGTTTTTTGCGTTTCATGTAAATAAACATTTACCTCTCGCTCTTTTGGTGTTAATTTTTGCATAAAATGGTGTGTTGTTTGGCTCGAGTCTTTACTCGCAACCTTATCCCATTTTATCTCATTTATTCTAAAATTTTTAACCTCATTTATATTAATTTTTTGTTGCTCAAACTGCCCTGCTTTTATAATATATAAAACATGCTCTCGTTGGGGTAAAAACCACAGATTTCCTTCTATAAGCTCTTTAGTTTCCATACGTACCTCCCCAATTCCTTCGTATATAAGGGGAGGCTCGTGCTGTTTTTGTGCAACTATATGCGTAGATATAAAAATTAAAAAGAAAAGAAATTTAATCCGCATTATTCATAAATAGTTACTGTTATGCAAATAAAATGATTCTACATCTACTTTATGCACTAATCAGGTTACAAATAAGGTTACCCGCATTATTCATGAGTAATGCGGGGTCAATCTTTACTCATCATCCATTTAAAAATTACTTTATAATTTACTTTGGCTCCGTGCATTAAAATGCCAATTCGGTACACTCTGCCTGCCATCCAAGTGGTGCCTATAAAGCCCCCTATCATTAACAACATGGATAAAATTAGTTGCCAAGTGGGTACATCAAAAGGAATACGAACCATCATTATAACTGGAGCTGTAAAGGGTATCATCGATAGCCAAAAGGCTAAATCTCCGTTTGGGTCTTTTATTACAGGCCCTAGCATCATCATACTTACAATTACAGGCAACATAATAGGCAAC
The DNA here is from genome assembly GCA_964596935.1 of uncultured Roseivirgaceae bacterium. Taxonomy (GTDB): domain Bacteria; phylum Bacteroidota; class Bacteroidia; order Cytophagales; family Cyclobacteriaceae; genus JAKISE01. Next base: position 1,698 of record CAZQWZ010000160.1, on the reverse strand, counting down.
ATAAATTGTTGCGTATCTGCTTCGCTATCAACCGCTGAACCTACCATGGCAAACAAGGCCGCATTAAACAAATACCCCGTTAAAAAGAAGAATAAAAAAGACCCTAGTATTAAGGGGATGTTAATTTGATCTAATACTTCATTTACTTTTCCAATTGCTTCTAGTGCTTGTGCATTGCCACCACCAGCACTACCTGTTATACTCATGCCATTGGCTGCATCAGTTGCCATTTGTGGGTCTACATCTACCCCCAAAAGCATTGGCCCAATGGAAAGAATGGCAAAAGTTAAAATCATCCACAAAGCAAATTGAGTTAACCCGACCAGAGCAACCCCCAATATTTTACCCATCATTAATTGATAAGGTTTAACTGAAGAAACTAATATTTCTACAATTTTGCTCATTTTTTCTTGCATTACAGCACGCATTACTTGAGTGCCATAAATCATAATAAACATATAGATAAGTAAGCCACTTATGGTGCCAATGGCCATTGCAACAACAGAACTACCCGAAGTAGAAGCTTCGCCCGAAAGGCTTTTAGATTTAATACTAACTCTAGTTCTTATGCTATCCAACGTGTGTTGTTTAAGCCCTAGGTTGTCCATTTTAGCAGCTTCTAATGCGTTTTCAACGGCATCGTCCACGTCATCTTCAAGTTCTAACCCAGGCGTTTGCATGGTATAAAGCTCGATGCCTTCAGGGTTATACAAATCCAATTTAGGTACATATAGTAAAGCAAAACCATCACCTTGCTCAACATCACTTTTTATAGAGTCTTTTATGCCTTCTATTATCTCAAATTGAGCAACGCCTTTGTCTTCAAGCTTATCTTTTAAATAGCCACTTTCATCAACTACTTTAATAAGAAATTTTTCGTCAGAATCTTTAACACTTAAATAAATACTTAATGCATATAGCCCACCAATTAAAATAGGCATTAAAAAAGTGGCTAGTAAAAAGCTTTTCTTTTTTACTCTAGAAATATATTCTCGTTTTAATATTAATAATATCTTATCCATTATTTGCCTCCTTTACTGTTTGAATAAAAATGTCATTAATGGATGGGATGAGTTCATTAAAACCAACCACTTTTGTTTGATTAATCAAATGTTTTAGTAATAAATTCGAATCAGAACTATCTTTAATTCTAACTTTTGTTTCTAACAAGTCATCCTCTAACGTATGGGTCTCCAAAATTTCATAATGGTTATCTAAAACACCCATATTGCCTAAATGGTTTACCAAATAAGTTTGAGAACGGTACTTGTTTTTAATGTCCTTTTTAGGGCCATCCAAAATTTTATGTGATTCATTTATTAACGCTATATGATCGCAAAGTTCTTCTACACTTTCCATTCTATGAGTGGAAAAAATAATGGTGCTTCCTTTTTCTCTAAGCTCTAAAATTTCGTCTTTAATAATATTGGCGTTAATGGGGTCAAAACCCGAAAAGGGTTCATCTAAAATAATAAGTTTAGGGTCGTGCAAAACAGTGCCTATAAACTGCACTTTTTGCTGCATGCCTTTCGATAGGTCTTCCACTTTTTTATCCAACCAATCAGGAATGTCTAATTTTTTAAACCAATGCCTAATTTTTGTAATAGCCTCTTTCTTTTTAAGGCCTTTGAGCTGTGCAAAATATAAAAGATGCTCGCCTACTTTCATCTTTTTATACAAACCTCGCTCTTCGGGCAA
>CAZQWZ010000159.1:0-6166 GCA_964596935.1 uncultured Roseivirgaceae bacterium | reverse complement strand
TATGTGTTTATCCTAAAATACAAAATTGCTGTACTATTTAGAACTTAACCTTAAATAGCATAAAAAAAGACGACACTTTATTAAATGTCGTCTGTCTAACATATTGTTTAAAGCCTTACTTACCTTCAGCAGCAAATACTTTTTCAATCTCTTTTTCTAAAGCAGCTCCTCTTAAATTTTTAGCAACAATAACTCCGTTTCTATCCAATAAAATCGAAAATGGAATACTTTGAATTCCATACGTTTTAGCAGCAACTGAATTAAAATATTTTAAATCAGAAACATGATGCCATGTTAAACCATCCTGTTCTATTGCTTGTGTCCACTTTTCTTTTGTTTTATCTAACGATACACCATAAACGGTAAACCCTTTGTCTTTATATTTATTATAAGCAGCAACCACATTGGGGTTTTCTAACCTACACGGTTTACACCATTGTGCCCAAAAATCGACCAAAACAACTTGCCCTTTAAGGGAAGAAAGTTTGAGCATATCTCCCTCAGGAGTAGGCAGTTCTATTTCTGGCGCTTGCACACCCACAGCCGTTTGCCTTCCTTTTTCCATTTGCTCAACTAGGTCTTGAACAAATGGCATGTTAGGGTAATTCTTTTTTAGCTCGGTAGCCATACTATCCACAAAAGCAAAATTTCGATCTTTATCAATGCTGCTTATCAATTGGAAAGCGGCCAAATTCGCGCCCATTATATTAATAGTTTCAATCGTTAAAGCTTCTTTTTCTACTAATAGCTCCATATAATCAGCCTGAGCTTTTGAAGCTCCTGTTTCATCACCAGCTCCTTTTGCAGCTGAGTATCGCTGGTTAATTTCGGTTTCTCTACCTCCAAAAACTTGTTGTTGGCTTTCGTTAAACTTAATTATTTGATCGTACTCAGGAGAGCCAATAATTTCGAATTTGCCTCTGGCATTTGAGCCATCTACATTTAGTTCAATATCAGATTTATCAAGAATCATAGTTACAGCTTGTGCGCCATAAAAATCTAACCGATAAAACCCGGGGTTACCAGTAAATTTGAATGAAAAACTATTATCGCTTTTTAGCTCAACCGTATCTAATGTTTCATACGCTGTATTTGTAATTGCTTTTAAAAGTATAAGTCCTTCTTTAGGGTTTTCTACTGTTCCAAAAATGGTTATCCCTTCTTGTTCAACTTCTTGGCTATTGGTTGTTGAACACCCAAACGCTACAAAAAGCATTAGAATAAAAGTTGCTGAATATTTCATTATATAATTTATGTTTAAAATTTTTATTGTTTAGAGCACAAAGATAGTGCGATAATCTGCCTCCTAAGTGATTGGTATTACACGAGCTTAGTTGCATCTGCCACTACAGCATCAAGCCCTTCTATTTTGCTGCCGCCTGCGGTTGCAAAGAAAGGCTGACCTCCCCCACCTCCATTGATATTTTTAGCCAAGCCTCTAATAATTTGCCCTGCATTTAGCCCTTTACTTTTTACCAGTTCTTCATCAATTGCTACGGCAATTTGAGGCTTTCCCTCAATATCTGCTGCAATAACAATAAAAGCACCTTTTTCTTCACGTTTTAAATCGTGTGATAACTGTTTTAATGCATCCGCATTTGGCAAGCTAACTTTGGCAATAATCTTCGTTATTCCATCAGCTCTAACGGCTTTAGCCTTCAACTCTGATTTTAATAATTGCAGTTGATCTTTCTGAAAAGCTTCTAGTTGGTTAGCCAGTTTATTCTTTTCATCTATAATAGCTTGCACAGCCGCAACTACATCTTTAGGATTTTTAAGCACTTCTCTTACCTCGGCCAATACCTTATCTTGTGCAATTATATAATGTTCTGTTTCTTCGGCAGTAATAGCTTCAATTCTTCTAATACCTGATGCTATGGATGATTCTGATATAATTTTAAACATGCCAATCTGGCCAGTACTTGGCACATGCACGCCTCCACAAAGCTCTACCGAATATTCTTTATCAAACGTAATCACACGAACATTTTCTCCGTACTTTTCTCCAAAAAGAGCCATTGCACCCATTTTTTTAGCATCTTCTATAGGTACATTACTTTGCTCATCAAGTATAATGTTTTTACGAATATGCTCATTTACAATTTGTTCAATTTCTTTAATTTCCTCTTCAGTTAATTTAGAAAAATGAGAAAAATCGAAACGCAATTGTTTCTCATTTACCAAAGAGCCTCTTTGCTCAACATGCTTACCCAATACTTGGCGTAAAGCTGCATGCATCAAATGCGTTGCCGAATGATTATTAACTGTCATCAATCTTTTACGTTCATCAACCTTTGCTTCAAATTTACTTTCAAGGTTTTCTGGTAACTTATCAATAAGGTGAACAATTAGGTCGTTCTCTTTTTGAGTATCAACAACTCTAATTTTTTCATTAGCCGAAATAAGTACTCCTATATCTCCAACTTGGCCTCCACTCTCCGCATAAAAAGGCGTTTTATCCAACACTACTTGAATTTTATCTTTCCCTTTTTGCTTTATAATTCTGTAGCGTAAAATAGTTGAGGTTTGGGTTAGGTTATCATATCCAACAAACTCAACACTATCCGATTCTTTTACAATAATCCAATCGCCCGTTTCTTTAACTGCATCTGCTTTAGATCTGTTTTTTTGCTCTTGCATAGCAGTGTCGAAGCCTTTTTTATCTACACTTAAACCGCTTTCACGTGCTATTAGCGATGTTAAGTCTAACGGAAACCCAAACGTATCGTAAAGCTCAAAAGCTACCTTGCCATCAATTATTTTATTGCCCGTTTTTGACATCTCAATTTTAAGCGAATTCAATCGTTTTAGCCCTAGCTCTAATGTTCTAAGAAAACCAGCTTCTTCTTCAGTAATTACATTTTTAATAAAATCGGCTTGCGACTTTAATTCTGGAAACACGGATCCAAATTGTTTTTCTAATTGAGGTATTAGTTCGCCAAGAAATGGTGTTTTAAAATCTAAAAACTGGAATCCATATCGAACTGCTCTTCGTAAAATTCTACGAATAACATACCCTGCTCCATTATTCGAAGGAAGCTGACCATCTGCAATAGCAAATGAAATAGCCCTAATATGATCTACAATTACACGTAAAGCAATATCAATTTTCTCCTCTTTACCATAAGTTACATTGGCTTTGGAAGCCAATTGCTGAATCATTGGCTGAAAAACATCTGAATCATAATTGGAAGATTTGCCTTGAATGGCTCTTACTAATCGTTCGAACCCCATGCCGGTATCAACATGTTTATCTGGCAAATTTTCTAATGTTCCATTAGCCAAACGGTTGAATTGAATAAATACTAAATTCCAGATTTCGATTACTTGAGGATGATCTTTGTTTACTAAATCTCTACCAGACACTTTATCAATCTCTGATTGAGGCCGCATATCTATATGCAATTCAGAGCAAGGGCCACAAGGGCCAGTGTCGCCCATTTCCCAAAAGTTATCGCTTTTAGAACCACTTAAAATTCTTTCATCTGGCAAAAACTCGCTCCATAATGCTTTTGCATCATGATCGGCTTCCATTTTTTCTTTGGTATCGCCACCAAAATAAGAAGCATACAACCTCTCTTTAGGCAACCCATATACATCGGTTAATAATTCCCACGCATACTTAATGGCATCTTCTTTAAAATAATCTCCAAACGACCAGTTACCTAGCATTTCGAACATCGTATGGTGATAGGTATCAATGCCAACTTCTTCTAAATCATTATGCTTACCCGACACGCGTAAGCACTTTTGAGTATCTGCTACTCGTTTGTTTTCAGCCTTTTTATTACCTAAAAAGTAATCCTTAAACTGGTTCATTCCCGCATTGGTAAACATTAATGTAGGATCATCTTTTACAACTAACGGTGCAGAAGGCACTATTTTATGTCCTTTTTGCTCAAAAAAATCTAAAAATTTTGCTCTTATTTCTATTGCATTCATACTTAACATTATTCTTAGAACTGCTTAATATTCACAGACCTATGCATTAAACATCATTTATACTACCTTTGCATATTATTAGATGGCAAAATTATTAGAACAAATACCGTAAGCCTAATTAAATGGCAAGAATAAAATACATCTATAATACAGAAACATGCCAATATGAGCGTGTATCTATTAGTGCTTGGGATGTTACACTAAACCTCTTAGGGTTTTTAACTGTATCCTTAATTATTGCCGTTGGCATTCTATTGGTTTTTACCGAACACTTTGAATCTCCTAAAGAAATTGTGCTTAGAAAAGAAAATGAAGAGCTTAAACTTCATTACGACATTCTAAATCACGAAATGACGGATGTGCAAACTATGCTCCAAAATCTGAGAGAAAGAGATGATAATGTATATCGTTTAATTTTTGAGGCCGACCCTCTGCCTACAACTATAAGAACTGCAGGAGCAGGAGGTAGCAATAAGTACAAAGACCTATTAAATAAAGATCTTATTCAAGAAGATTTAATTTTAGATAATTTTAAACGTTTGGATAAATTGAAACGCCAAATGTATATCCAAACTAAATCGTACGATGAATTAATTGATTTGGCAATGAATAAAGAAGAAATGCTTGCTGCTATACCTGCAATTCAACCCATTAATAATAAAGAATTAACAAGGTTGGCTTCAGGTTTTGGCATGAGAATTCATCCAATTTATAAAATTAAAAAGCTACATACTGGGTTAGACTTTTCAGCCCCTAGAGGTACGCCCATTTATGCTACAGGTGCTGGGAAAGTTAAAAAAGCCATTAATAGTTATCGGAAAACCGGTTATGGCAACCAAGTAGAAATTGATCACGGTTTTGGTTACGTTACAAAATATGCCCATATGCAGCTAATTACTGTTAAAAAAGGGCAGAAACTTAAACGAGGAGATTTGATAGGATATGTTGGCAGTACAGGTGGCTCTACCGCCCCACATTGCCATTATGAAATAATGAAAGATGGCAAAAAAATTGACCCCATTCAGTTTATAATACAAGACGTTACTGATGAAGAGTATCAGAAATTGCTTGATTTGGCATCTCGAGAAAATCAATCATTAGGATAATTACATTTTTTTTAACTATCTTCGGGCGCTGTTCCCGTTAGACCTGAACTGCTTAATGAGCTTAACCAAATACCAATACAACCAAGACTCGTGTAAATACGAAGCTATAGAACTTTCTCTTGGAAGAAAGATTCTACGGTTTTCTACTTACATTTTAGCTGCAACAATTGTGGCAACAGTTGCTGTATTGGTTGTTTTTAACCACTATCCTACCCCAAAAGAACTTACCTATAAGGCTGAGCGCAATTTGCTTGATCAGAAATGGGCATACCTAGATATTGAAGAAAAAAACATACTTACTGTACTAGCATCCATGCAAATTGATGATGAGGAATTACGTGAAATTCTTGAATTAGATTCACTTTCATCAGAAATAAGAAGTGCAGGTATTGGTGGTAGTGCTACTTTAAACGATGCCACTATCAATACACTTATCTTTAAAAATCAGGTTATTGAACAATACAAGAAAATAGCAAAGCTGAAAGCGCAGCTTTCTATTCAAGCACTTTCTTTTGATACCTTAACAAAATACGCTGAAGAACGAAATTGGAATTGGTCGCATTTACCTGCTATACAACCCGTATCACATAAAGATTTGCGTAGGCTATCAACAAAATATGGCATGCGATTAAACCCTGTTCTTAAAAGATGGATGCCTCATAGAGGTTTTGATTTTATGGCAGATAAAGGAGCTCCTATTTATGCTACTGCTGATGGCAAAGTTATTATGGCTCGTATGACAATGGGTGGATTTGGTAATCAAATTATGATAGACCACCAGAATGGCTATAAAACCAGGTATGCTCACTTGCAACGAGGAAATGCTTTTGCTGTAAAGGAAGGTGAACTTGTAAAAAGAGGACAACTTATAGGCTATATGGGTAATACAGGAAGATCGGTAGGCAATCATTTACACTACGAAGTACTTTATAATGGGAAACAGCAGAATCCAATTGGCTATTTCCAAGTAGAGCTTAACCCCGAAGCCTACGAAAAAATGCTTTTACTTGCCAAGGAGAATGAAGCCCCAATGGATTAGTATTTACGCAATACTAACTCCTCGTACACAAGTCATATTTATTGCAATCTTTCAAAGAATTAAATCTTAATTTGAGATG
>CAZQWZ010000158.1:0-6171 GCA_964596935.1 uncultured Roseivirgaceae bacterium | reverse complement strand
AATCTTTAGTGTCTGGCTTTTAGCCTTACGGGCAATTCTACTTCTACATTTACAACTGTGTTATTTATTTTACCAACCCGCCATTGGTTAGAAGTTGCGTTAATAGCATTAATTACAGCTCCATATTGTTTAGCTTCCTCATCCGTCATAGTAGAATAATCTTCATCTAAAATATTGGTATGGGTAATATTGCCAATGGTTGTTATTACAAATTTTACCCAAATAGTTTTATCGTTTTCAACCGATACTTGTTGGTTTGCATAAGTATCAATAGAGGTTAACAGCGTTTCGTAACCATCCCAAGGTATTGGAATCTGGCTTATTTCGTGCAGCTGGTAAATTTGATTACTAAATATTTCTTCAGGTAAGTTTCTGTATTTTCCAAAACTGTAAATAATGCCATAACTATTTTTGTTGTACCCTTTTAAAGGGGCTTCATAATCTATTGTGTAACTGTTATAATCAAGGGCTTTAATTTTCTCTAACTGCAAGTTTGAGGTTAATTTAAAAAAGTACATCCTTTCAGGATTATCTAATTTTAATTGAGTAATAACCGATTGAAATTCTATTGGGGTGGTTTCTTGCCCAATGGTGCTTGGCAATATTTGCTCCTGTTCAAAATGGCACGAAAATGCAAAAAACAAAATGCTGAAAAATGGAATTGAAAAATAGGGTTTGTATAATGCGCCCCAATTAATGCTTTTTAGCATCATATTAATTCGTTTTTCTGTACTGTGCACACCAAAATAATGCACAACATTAGAGATTGTATTATGATAAATTTGCTTGAGCAACGTATCAATATACATGCGTTTATCTGCTGATTGTAATACGGAATGATCTGCTAAATACTCGTGGTTTAATCGTACTGATTTTGCTAATTGATAGCTTAATGGATTAAACCAAAAAATGATTTTATACAATTCAATTAATAGAATATCTACCGAATGTTTTTGCAAAATATGGGCTGATTCGTGCTTAATTATGGCATCAAGTTCTTTCTCAGTTTTGTTTACTTGGTTAAGAAATAAGTAATTATAAAATGAAAATGAAGGATGATTTCCATTGGTTAGGATAACCTTGATATTGGAGTTATTACTTATGGTTTTAGAAGAACTAATTAACCTGTATAGCTTATATAGTTTGATTAGAAATGAAATGGTAAGAATGATTATCCCAGCTAAGTAGATAAAAAACAAGAGCTGAAAAAATGAATCAAAACCTGTGGCTACTTGCTCTTCAAAAGTAGTTATTTGACTGATAATTGCAGGTATTTCATATACAGGCTCTAATAGGGTTTTAGATGATTGAAAAGATATAAAAGGTAAGTTGATAAAAGGAATGAATATAGAGGCTGCACCTGCAACCAATAAATAATAACGGTTATAGGTGATGCATTTTTCTTTACTTAAAACTAAACTATAGAAAAGCAGGAGCAAGGCTAACACCAAGCTAGATTCTACGATATAGTTAATTATGCTAATCACCTTTTTCTAAGTCAGATTCTACACGTTTCATCAATTCTTCCATTTCTGTAATATTCATTTTGTTCTCTTTGGCAAAAAACGAAACCAAATCTTGGAACGAACCTTTAAAGTATCGGTTAACAAAACTTTTTAAATAGTAATTAGAGTACTCGTCCTTATTAATAATAGGAAAATATTCATGTGTTTTTCCATAGGCTTTAAAGCTAACAAAACCTTTTTTTTCTAGTATTCTTATAATAGTTGAAACCGTATTATAAGCGGGTTTGGGGCTCGGCAATTTTTCTATTATGTCTTTAACAAAAGCAGTGTTTAGTTGCCAAAGTATTTGCATTATTTGGTCTTCGCCTTTTGTTAGCTCTCTGATGTTATGTTTTTCGCCCATAGCTATTATAATGATTGGAATTAAAGCCTAATTCCATAAAGTGTTTATTAGTTATTAAACTATAAGTATAGTTAATAAATATCTAACGCACAAAAAAAGGCAGCATCCTTTTAAAGAATGCTGCCTTAATAATGATGTAAATTAAATTACCTATGCTGCACCAATATTCTGCTTTGAATTGGCACTCCATTATACTCTGTAAGAATAATGTAAATGCCTGGTGTCCAATCTTGACTTTGCATAATTACTTTGCTTTCACCCGCATTTATTTGGGTAGTGAGTATAATCTTACCAAGTTGATCATATACCAATACTTTCGTGTCTTTGCTTACTCTTTGATTTACCTGTAATGTAATCACATCATTAGCTGGGTTAGGCCAAGCTGCAAAACCATTGGCAGTTAGCTCTTCACCTAAGCTAGTAACAATATTATTGGTAAAGTCTGTTACTTCAGCTTGGTATATTTCTCTAGTAACTTCATCTTGTACAAACACAACTACCCTAATTTTACCGGCATCATATTCCGCAGTAGGATACCACGTATTAGTAACTGTTTCTGGAGAACCACTTATTAGTGGAAGTGGAAATTTTTCACCTGATGCAGAAGGTAACATTCTACGAACCACATTTGTAAAAGAATCTTCTCCACTTGGTATGGTAACACCAGTAGGGGCTGCCACTATATTTTCAATAATTAAGGTATGAACAATATAATTGGCAGGAATGCCACTATCTAGGTTATTCGCATCTATTACAGAGCTTATCACAACTTTGGATGAACTAGTTTGGTCGATGGTAGTTGTAATAGTTAAAGGTGAAATATCTAATGAACGCACATTGTACTCCTTAACACCCCACTTGCTAAATGGATTCTCAGCATCAGCCATCCCATCAATAGCCACTCTTGGCGTTGTACCAATACCATAATAAAGTGCTCTAGCATCCGCATCAGGTGTGGTGCCAATTACATCCTTACCATCTAAATCTGGGTGATATTGGATGGCAAATAAGGAAGGGTTGACAGCTGCAAAATCATCAATTGCATCATTTTCAGTTTCAGTAGTATTTGCTTGAGGTAATAACTGTTGTGTACTTGTAAAGTTTTCTAATAGTACTGTTCTTGTTCTATTTCCAATCAATATGTTATCAAAAGCAAAACCATTATAGTTATCTAAATTATCAGGCCCAGACTTGAAGGCAATCCTCAATTGGATTCTGCCATCATTAGATGCTGATTTTGGCACATCTAAAATATGTTTGGCAGTTTTCCATCCAAGCGCATCACCAGCCCAACCATACTGTCCTACATCTTGTTTAATACCACCATTAACTGAGATACCTTCAAAATTATACCATTGGTCTCCAGTAGCTAGCTCCCCAAGTAATTCCCACTCTCCTTGTACGCCATCTTTACTATTACCAGATAAATCAGTTGATATGTATTCAACAACAACACCCGTATTATCATCCAGGTCGGTAAACCTATCAAACTGTATCATCGGTCTATCTAAATTTGATAGATCAAATATAGGACTATAGACATACGAATCTTCATTATCATTGTGGAGTGTATTAACACCTGTAGTCCAAAATCTTAATTTATTTTTTAAGCCTGGTACAATTTCATCTCCACCTGAAGTACCCACAGCCCAAGAACTATTGGTTCCCCAAGCAATCCAATTTCCTGTAAGTGGTGTTCCTGCATCACCCTCAAAATTTTCATCGTAATTTTTAGATTCGGTTAATTCAGATGAAGGTATTTCAGGAACAGTAAACATAGTTAGTGTAGCACTTACCGCACAGTTTTTATCTGTAATGGCTGTTAGAATAACCGTTTTTAAACCAGAAGATGAAAATGCATAGGTATCGAATGGTAAACCCATAGTTGGATCCGACCCATCATCTATCACTGTTTTTTCATCAATACCCTCAATATTCCATATTAAGGTTTCTACGTTTGTATTAATACTGCTACCAGAAGGTGTTGTAGGTGTATCGGTAGGTGTAGTATTCGTAAAAATGGTTGGTGTACCTACTGCTATCTGACTAAACTCAAATGAAGTTTCAGGATTATTGCCAATTGATATTGGTTTTGAAACTAGATCGGAAGTACAGCCTTTATCTGTTGTAGTTTCTAAAGTAACATTAATTGTTCTTGCATCTGCAAATGTGTGAGATGGATTTTCAAGTTGTGAATCATCATCAGTAGAAACATCATTAAATTGCCAATGAAAATCAGAACCAGACAAAATATCTGATTCGTTTTGGAATTCAAGAGGCTCTCCAACACAACCATCTAAGGTAGTTTTACCCAAAATGCTAAAGTCAGCAACTGGTTTGGGGTTAATGTTAATCAAAAGCGTATCGACACTTGCACAGGTGGTGGTGGTGTTAGTAACAAAATATTGATACGTATAAGTGCCACTACCAAAAACATTATTTACTATTTGTGGATTCAATGTACCAACACCTGCATTATTATCATCTAAACTGGACTGGTCGTTTATGGTAATAAAATTTGAAACATTATAAGTAACCATGCTAATTGTATCTGCTGTATTTGTATGAACAGTTCTATCAATTGACCCAGTAAGTGTTATGATAGCATCATTTTCGCAGAAATCAAGAGTGTTTCCTGAAAGACTACTAGTAGAGGAAATAAAACTAGATATGATGGGATTATCAGAAATTGAAACTACTTTTTTAAGTATAACTGTATCACTAGCATCTAATTCATTTGTGTAGATTCCTACAAATTGCAAGGCCACACTACTTTGGTTTACGCTGTCGGCTGCAGCTAATCCATAAAAGAAATTATAATCGTTGCCATCTTTAATAAGAACACCAGGGCCAATATTGGCTTTTGATGCTTCTTCTATAGATCCTGAAAGGTCATCGGTGTTAATAGATAAATCCACTAGAACAAGCCCTTGCTGAGATGTTGAAGAAATAGAAACTACTGCTGTAGGGTCGCCAGGTACAACGCAGTATTTATCATCTAAAGAGGTAATTGCGTTTGTAGCATCAAAAACAGTAATTGATTTGTTTTTAAATGAAGCACAGCCAAAAATATCCCTATGCTCCAATCGAATGGTATGGGTTGTGTTACCAGCTGTTGCTGGGTTAAATTTATAGTTATCGTTATCTTCAATATCTTTGAACACTCCGTTTCCCGTAAACGTGCTTATTCCCAAAATTAGGGTAGGGTCTGCTTCGATTAAAATAGGAGTTTGATCGTTACCAATAGATGTAACATTAGGTGCAAACTCAAAGTCAGTAATAATTGTGGTTATAGGATTGTAACCTACAAGGTTTAAAAATGGAGTAGTGAAGCTATCAAAGTCACTAGAGCTTGCAATTTTTATTACTTCTGCTGATGCTGATCCATTTATTGAAGTAAACTCTAACCCTGCAACAGATAAATAATCTCTTTGAGTAAGACTACTTACACTTACCATAAAGTCGATTTTTACAACTGTGTTTGAAATATAGGTAGTTATAAAATTAGATAGTCCAGGGGACGATCCGCTGAAATCCAATTCTGCATTCGTATTAAAATTATAATCTAATGAAGAAATAGCTAGGGTAATTGTTTTTGTTCCGTCAGAAAAATCGGTATTTGCTCCTTCTCTAATAAAAAGAGGTGAAACCATTGGTTGTGTATCTCCTTCACAGATGGCTAACGTTGGTGCTATTAAATCTGCTCCTGATGCTCCTCCATCTGTTTGGTTTGGTACTGAAGAAACAGCAAATGTCATTTTTACTCCTCCTTCATCTTCTGCAAAAGCATATACTGCAAAATCTTGATTTGTAGAAAGACCAGAAACAAAATTAACATGTTGCACATCTGGTAATACAACATTATAAATTCCTTTTACTCCTAAGTACCCATCAACACCAGTATTCTGATTAAACAAATCGGAAACAGTTGGTGCAGTAAATAATGCAACTGTAGGGTCAACCACAAGGTAATAAACAGTGCCTTTTTCATCTAACTCTAACTCAAAGCTAAATCCTTGGTCATCTATGTTATCAATAGTAATTGATGACATAGATGGTGGTGTAATATCAGCAGTCCTAAAATTCCAAGTAGTATTATTCGATATTCCTTCAAACAAATTTTGGTTGGTTGATTCATCTCTAAATCCCGTACTATTTGATATATTACCAGCTGCTATGGTTAAATAGTAATTCTTTTCGGGCTCTAAGGATAATTCTGTAATTCCATCAACATCATAATACTTAAAAATGACACTCTTATTTGATGACCCATAAGAATCTAAGGTTAATTTAGGGCTAAAT
>CAZQWZ010000157.1:0-6216 GCA_964596935.1 uncultured Roseivirgaceae bacterium | reverse complement strand
GTACTAAACGAGTTAAAAGAAAATAACCTACTTAATTTTAACCGTAGGCAAATTTTAATACGGGATATCGATCAACTAGCGTAATTATTGTGGTATTGACGAACTTTTTTGCATAAAAACTGTTATTTTGAGTATGATAAAACTCAAACTACTTTCAATCGGTTTAATATGTACTTTTTTAGCAATAACTAGTTATGCACAAGATCTAAATTTACAGAGCATAACGCCTTCTTCTATTATGAAACAAGGGCAGGTTGAAATTAAACTATTTAATAATTTATACACACAACAAGCTTTTTATAATAGCTCATCCGAAAAGCAAGAAATTGGTTTTAGAGAAAACTATTTTACTTCTGCCAATTATTTTTTAATAGGAGTAAACTCGTGGTTAAATGTTGGTGGCGAAGTTTGGATAAATAATGTAAAAAGAAATACAGACCCCGTGCAACAACGAGCGGAGCTGGCTTATTTAGCTCCTAAAATAAAAATAGTCCCTTTTAAATCATTTGAGCGGTTTTCGATTACATCTACCTTGTTAATTCCTTTGGCAAAAGATATGCAAGGTGGTGGCGACCCCAACGAGCCATTTTTAGCTTTCGATAACACCATTTGGGTAAATCAGCTTTTTTACGATCAACAATTGGGGCAAGATTGGCAAGTATTTTTTGAACTGAGTGGATGGATGTATTTTAAGCAATCGAGTATTGAAGAATCGAGCAACTTTTTTAGAATGCCAGCCAAGGCAATTGTAAGTTACTTTCCTAGTAGTAGGGTAACCTTATATGCGTTATCCGAGCTTATGACACAGTTTGGGCAAGAGAGTTTTGTAGATAGTTATTTTGTGCAAATGGGGCCAGGGCTAAAGTATCAGCTTGTGCCTGGCAAGATCGAATTTGAGGCACTTTACACTAATTTTTTAGCAGGCAAAAGCCAAGGTGCAGGCTCTACTTATAATCTCGGTCTTAGAATGATTTTATAGCATTTTGCCAATCATTATAATCGTAAACGGTATCAATATCTTGTAAAGTAGTTAAGAGATGCACTCGTAAATTTTGCTTATCGCAAGCTTTTAATGCATCGGCCAATACATTCGAGTGGCTCCACGTTTTTTGTAGAAATAATTCTTTTATGGGAGCAGCTTTTATAGCTACCAAATAATAACCACCATCTTTGGCAGGGCCAAAAACTATATCACATTCATCCAATGCCTTAAATGCATCTTTAATAATTAATTGCGTTATCGAAGGCGTATCGGTTCCTAGTAAGCATACTTTTCCTTCTCCAACTTCATCCTTTAACGCATTATACATACGCTCCCCTAAATCACTTCCTTTTTGATAGTTATCAGTTGTATAACTCAGTTTTTTCGACCAATATATTTTTACCTTGGACTCAACTTTTGTTGAAATTGAAATCGTATGCTCTAATAATTGGGTGTAAATCTCCAATGCTTTTTTAT
The DNA here is from genome assembly GCA_964596935.1 of uncultured Roseivirgaceae bacterium. GTDB lineage: Bacteria > Bacteroidota > Bacteroidia > Cytophagales > Cyclobacteriaceae > JAKISE01. Next base: position 4,757 of record CAZQWZ010000157.1, on the reverse strand, counting down.
TACCTATACTTTTAGCCAAGCGTGTTTTTACTTTACCTAATTCGGGCTTTCTTGCAAAAAGGATAAGCGTTTTATGCATATATGTAGATATTTTTTTAGAACAATGGCTTTATTACTTTACAAATAGAGGCAAAGTAAGCAATAACTATTTTAATTATTTTATTTTAGTGGCTTATCGTTAATTTATAGAATGAGTAGCAGTAAAAATTTATTTTTAATTCAGGTATTAATTGCTTTTACCGTTCTCTCTTCGGCAGTATATGCTCAAGATACTACGTTGGTTAAATTGATAACTGCCTTAGATACTGTAAGCACCAATAACCGCAAGGTAGATTTGTGGGTTAGAATTGCTGATTTTACTTCTGAAAAATCTGTTGCTGATGCTAAATTATACCTTGATAGTGCCGAAGAATTGGCTACCAGTGAAAATTACGAATTTGGAATTGCTGATTTGCATAGAGTTAAAGGTTCTGTTTTTGCGAAGGAAGGTGATTATGCCTCTGCATTAAAAAGTTTGAGCAAAGCGCAAAAAATGTTTAGACAATTAAATGATAGTTCAAAATTGGCTAAAACGTATTTGTTGCTTGGTAATATATACTCCTCTACAAAAAATTTTACAGAAGCCTTAAGATACTATAGAATATCAGTTGGGTTATTTAGAGGCTTGATGGATTTTAAAGCACTCGCTGCATTAAACAATAATATAGGAATTATTTATTGGAATTTGGGAGAGCTAGATAGTGCATCTATTTATTATAATAAATCATTATTAACCTATTTAGAATTTAACGATAAGGAAAGTTTAGCAACTAACTACACGAATATAGGAATTATTTATGCTGAGAATAATGAACTTGAAAAAGCCATTGATTATTACCAAAAGAGTAATGTTACGCTTAAAGAGTTAAATCGAACGTTTGGGCAATCAATTAATTATTTAAATATAGGAGATGCTTATATCCGTTTAAAAAATTACCCCAAAGCAAATAAAAATTTAACCATAGCAATTGACATTGCCGAAAAGGATGGGTACAATTCTATTTTACCAGATTTTTATTATACAGTTGGCGAAATTCGAGAGGCCGAAGGTGATTTTGAAGAAGCTTTAAAATGGTATCGAAAATCCGAAGTACTTGAAGATTCTCTTTTTAATTCAGCAACTAGATCAGCGTTAATCGAAACACAAACACAGCAATTGGAAGAAAGCCAACAACGTGAATTAGATAGAATACAGCAGATTAATGAAAGTAATTTGGAGGCTGCAAACCTTAAGAATATATTACTTTTAGTTATTTCTGCTTCAATATTAGTTCTACTTCTTCTTGCAACTTCATATTTTTATAAACGAGAAAGAACTGCTCGGGAAATCGCTAAACAAAATGATCAAATATTAATACAGAAGTCTAAAATTTACGAACAAGCTAAATCTATTGCTGAAATAAACGAATCGCTATTAGAAAAAAATGCTAAACTCGAAGGCTTAAACGAAGAGAAAAATTACATTATGAATGTGGTAGCTCATGATTTAAAAAGCCCTTTAAATCAAATTCAAGGATTGGCTGAAGTAATTAGGTTAGAAAAAGGCAATCTAACTGAAACCCAACAAGAATGCCTTACAAATATTTCCGTTTCTTCGGAGAGGTTAAGTGGAATGATTAATAGGATTTTGAGCACAAGGGCGATTGAGTCTGAAAACTACGATTACCGACCTCAAAAACTTGATTTAAAACCTATTTTAGAGCAAGTCACCTCCAATTTTAAGCCTTTGGCTGATCGCAAAAGCATTACATTAAAGATGCGTGGCATTTTTGATGAAACTGTTGTAAAGGTTGACAGCCATTACATAAGGCAAGTAATTGAGAATATTATCTCCAATTCAATTAAGTTTTCACCCAAGGGTAAATCAGTAGAAATTGCTCTTTATAAAGAGGATAACAAAGCTGTTTTATCTTTTAAAGATTATGGGCCTGGCTTAACCGAAGAAGACCAAGCAAAACTTTTTACTGAATATGCAAATTTAAGTGCTAAACCTACAGGCGATGAAAGCTCTACTGGGCTAGGTTTGTCAATTGTTAAAAAATATGTTGATTTAATGAAGGGAGAAATTTGGTGTGAAAGCGTTGGGAATGGAGCAACTTTTTATCTTTCTTTTAACCTTGTATAGGGTGTCTGTTTCTTGATTTCGAAATAGATCATCCCAATTACTGCAATAAACTCTATGGCAACTATAAACATTACTTCTTCAAATCCTGAAGCGTAATAGCCAGCATAAGTTCCCATAATTAAAAAGCTCCATAGTATCCCAAATCGATAATTTGTCATTGTGCCAAATAAGATTACCAATGTAATATACCAAGGGTGGAGAATGAGAGAAAATAGCGCGAATATGGTTGAAATCCATAAGAGTGTATTTTGAATTTTGCATTTTTTAACATATCCTATAATTGATAAAAGCAGGATTAAGAAAGTAACACCAAATGCAAAAATCTTACCTATAAGAGCGATCATATTATAGCCTTTTACCCAAAATCCGATTTCTCTAAAGGCGTAATAAAAGCCTGCATTAAATTCAAAATGTTGATAATAGAGGAGGAGGCTATTTTCTATTCCTTTAAAGAAAGAAGCATCTAAAAGAGGGGCAAAAGCAATTAGTATACTTAACGTAAAAATTGATAAAAACTTGATATTTTGCTTCAAGTTCATTTTTAAGATAATGAAAGGCAAAAACATTAATGGTAGCAATTTGGCAGCAACTCCCATGGCAAGGGAAAAAGCAGCCCCAGCTAGTTTGCCTTGTTGGTAGTTGATTAAGAATAGCATAATGAAAAATATCATTAATGCTTCGTGGTGTAAATTGCCCACCAATTCAATTATAATAAGAGGGTTTAACGCATACCAAATAACATTTTTACTATCAATTTTAAATCCTCTTAAGATTTTAGGAAAAAGAACAAGTGTGCCAATTTCAGCTAATATGTGAGCCACTCGCATGATTACGCCACTCAGCCAAATAGAGTCTGTTGCTAGCCAAGCTGCAACCCAGTTTATAAACTGAGGGATGGGAGGATAAACGGTGTAATGCGTAGGGGAATTTAATAAATTAAATAGCTCTTGGTTAATTCCGAGTGGAGCTAGGTTTGGGTTATTGATGTAAAAAGTGGGTAACTCAGCAAATGGATTAATGCCATTAAACCAAAGCCTTCCATCCCAAATAAATCGGTAAAAATCATCGGATAGGGCAGGCGTTGAAAAAAGAAATATAAGCCTAAAAATTATACCAAGCCAAATAATATTCTTTACCGAAAATGACTCTTTTTGATATACTATGTAGAGATAGGCTCCAAAAATTACTGCGTATGTACTTAATAATTTAAAAGTTTCTGGTCGTTGAATACCATAGCCAATGGCTAGATAACCGATAATGGATAACCCGAAAGCGATCCATAGCAGCAAACCTTTTTGCTTAGGCATACCGAGCTCCTTTTATGGATTGGTACGAAACGGTTAGTAATCCTGTTGCCAGCATGGCATGAAATACTAATAAGCCAATATCGTTAACATAAATGCCTAATGCTACCCCTCCTAAAAAATAAATACCTAAAGAAAGTTCAACCAGTGTATTGAAATCTATCTTATTAGAAATGTATCTATTGCCTTTTATTAAGGCATTATTACTTGTAGAGTTAAATTTTGGAGTTCTTATAAAAGGAGTTTTTTTGCCAAATAAGCCTTCTAAAACGGCAATGGCATTATGGTACGATAGGCCCATTGAGATCGTCATAAATGCAAAGAAAGAAGGTAAGAACCTAGCTTTTGATTTGGTATAAGGTGCTTTTTTAGTTGATACCCAAAAGAAGAAACCAATTGACATAAAACCAATTAATAGGATGCTTGCGAGGTGAAAGTAAAAATCAATTTCGGGGTGTAAATGTTTAATATACAGTACGGGCAAGCTAATGATGCCTCCAAACAGTAGTAGAACAAATATGCTACTATTTAATAGGTGGAAAGTGGCATGAAGCTTCGTTTTGAGTGGCAATGTGGATGTATAAACCTTACGTAAATTTTTAACAGCAGTTTCTGCTGCACCCTTATTCCATCGGTACTGCTGCGATTTTATTGCTGGCATAATTACAGGTAGCTCAGCGGGTGATTCTACGTCTTCAAGGTATTTAAACTCCCATCCTTTAAGTTGGGCACGGTAGCTTAAATCCAAATCTTCGGTTAAAGTTTCAGCACTCCAACCTCCTGCATCTTCAATGCATGATTTTCGCCAAACCCCTGCGGTTCCATTAAAATTAATAAAGCTTTTGGAGTAATTTCGGCCTACTTGTTCTACTGAAAAGTGAGCATTTAAAGCAAAGGCCTGAATACGAGTAAACAATGAATATTCTTTATTTATATGCCCCCACCTGGTTTGAACAACACCAATATTGGAATTATTAAAATGTGGAATGGTTTTTAGAAGAAACTCTTTGTTTGGCAAAAAATCAGCATCAAAAATGGCTATAAATTCACCCGTTGCTTTTTTTAACCCGTAGGCCAATGCACCCGCTTTAAAGCCTGTTCTTTCTGGCCTTTGGATGTGTTTTATGTTTATGCCTATCTTTTGCTTCTCAGCAACTTTTCTAGCTATTATTTCAACCGAATCATCGGTAGAATCATCAAGCACTTGAATTTCTAATTTATCACTTGGGTAATCTAATTTACATACCGAATCAATTAATCGTTCAATTACATATTCTTCGTTATAAATA
>CAZQWZ010000156.1:5292-6360 GCA_964596935.1 uncultured Roseivirgaceae bacterium | reverse complement strand
ATATATTAGGGTTAAAATAAGAATAACTCTAATGTAATGATTTTTTAGTGAGTATCTAATACCGTTTGGATAAGTGAATGGTTAATCAACCAAAACCCTTTCAACCCTAGCGTTAATGTTTGTAAGAATCTCGTATGGGATCGTATTTGTATTATCAGCAAGCTCTTTGATGGTAATGTTTGCACCAAATAGTTCTACGCTATCTCCTGGGTTGCAGTTAATGTTGGTAACATCTACCATAATTAAATCCATACAAATATTGCCCACCGTTTTAGCACGTTGTTTATTAATCCATACTTCTGCCTTGCTATTGCCAAAAACACGGAGGTATCCATCGCCATAGCCAATACTTAGTGTGGCAATTTTAGCATTATAGGGCAAACTTCCCTTTCTACTATAGCCAATGGTTTTACCGGCTTTAACTTCTATTATTTGTAATATGTTTGATTGAAGTTTTGCAACTGTTTTCAACTGATTAGTTAACTCATTAGCAGAATCATACCCGTAAACCCCAATACCCAAACGTACCATATCAAATTGGTACTCTTTAAACCTACTTACCGCAGCTGTTGGAGATAACTGTTTAATAGGTTTATGGGTTAGGCCTTTATAGAGCAAATCGAAGCTGGAGTTAAAATAGTTTGCTTGCTGGTGTGTAAATTGATCATGCTCTTGCTCTCCTGGAGCCACAAGATGAGCAAATACGCTCACCACGATAATTTTTGATCTATTTATAATTGCAATAATTTCTGAAAGATCTTCTTGTAATAATCCCAATCTTTTCATTCCAGCATCAATTTCGATATGTGCTTTTATGGGTTGGTTTAACTCTGCTGCTGCCTTTACCATGGCAAGAGAATATAGCACAGGCTCAAGGTTTTTATCTGCCATTTTCGCAAGTTCTTGTGGGGTGCTTGCCATTACAAAAATGGGTTTTTGAATACCGCCTTCTCTAAGCTTAAACCCAGTAGCAGAAAAAGCAACTCCAAAATAATCTACTTTATCCTCCGTTGTTTGAGCTACCAATAAATCATTGGTGCCATAGCCATTGGCTTTAACCATTAATAG
>CAZQWZ010000156.1:0-5192 GCA_964596935.1 uncultured Roseivirgaceae bacterium | reverse complement strand
GCATATCCACGGTAGATAAAACAATATCTCCGTTGGTATCTTCAAAACCCGTTATTAAAATTTCTGATTTAATGGGACCAATTTGCATGGGCTCAAAATTGGTAACGCAAATTACTTGCTTGCCAACAAGGTTTTCTAGGGTGTAATGCTTAGTAATTTGTGCGCTCGATTTTTTAATACCAAAATCACCAAAATCAACTTGTAAAATATAAGCAGGTTTGCGTGCATCTTTAAACACCTCGGCTTTAATAATGGTGCCAACTCGTAGTTCTACTTTTTCGAAATCTTTCCAAGTGATTACCATGCTTTATTGTTAAAAATAGATAATTGCGCAACTTTATATTTCGCCTTTCGTATATTTACAGGTGCCTAACCCAAAATTAGTTATGTTTAAGAACCTTTTAAGTTTATTTCTATTAGTTTTCTTTATTGCGCTTGTTGGTAAAACATTTGCAGCTACAGAACCAAATTTAACAGAAAAAAACAAAATAGAGTCTGATAGCTTAAGTGTAAATAAAGACAAAAGACCTTCAATTACAAAAGAGTTAAGTTCAAAATCTATTACTTCAAAATCTGGAAGTACCGAGGTTGGTTTTTGGCAAATGGGTGAAGAAGTTGAAGAAGATACAACCTCTAATTCGGCACTTTCTTTTAACTTTATCTATTATGTAATAGAGAAGTTTAAATTTCAACTAGAGTAATCATTCTGCTGTAGTATTTTCCAATATTCTTAACTATCACACCTTTCTCAAGTTTTGAGAATATTTTAGGTTACGCCTATTCAATTTTCATTCTTATATAATTTCTCACAGCTTAATAGTTCGTTTTAAGATAGTTATTTAATCCTACTAAGATTAATTCGTATATTTACTAATCAAGATTAATTGCGATTAACTCTATTATTAAAACGAACTAATGAAACGATTTTTACTAATTTCTATTCTAGCATTAAGCTATTCAATTTCTTCAGCCCAAGAATTTGAGGGCATTATTAAATTCAGCATTTCTTATGAGTCGTTACCTCCAGAAATGAAAGATGCTGTAGCTATGTTGCCTAAAGAGCAGTTATTTTATATAAAAAACAACAAATCGAAGTTTGTGCAGAATTCGAGCATGAGCAATACAATTGTAATTAGTGATTCGGATACTAAAACGTCTATTGTGCTGATGGAAGCGATGGGGCAAAAGTATAAAATGACGATGACCTCAGAGGAGGTTGAGGAAATGGAAAAGGAAACGGCAGATGAAATACAAATAGAATATATAAACGAAACTAAATCCATTGCAGGCTATACGTGTAAAAAAGCGGTTGTTAAAATGAAAGGGATGGACGAGGAAGCTGTGTTTTATTACACAGAAGAAATTGCGCCATTAAAATTAAGCGGAATGGAAGGCTTGCATTTAAAAGGGCTACCATTAGAATACATCATTTCTATGGATGGAATGAAAATGGTTATGAAAGCAACTTCAGTAGAAAAAACAACAGTGCCAGATAGTACTTTTGACATACCGGATGGTTACACCGAAATGCCTGATTTTATGAAAGATGCTATGCAAGAAAACGATAATTAATTGCTCCAACCTCAGTTTATCTTAGAGTGAACGGATTGTTATAAATATGAATAAATCATAACTAGATGAAAAAAGGAGCTTACTTTTTCGTGTATTTATTGCCCATTACACTGGTAATTTCTTTTAATATGCATGGTTGGTTTACATTTTTACCTGTAATTATATTTTATGGTTTAGTGCCTTTATTTGAGCTACTAATATCCGCCAATCATACAAATCCGAAGAACATAGAAGCAAGAGCAAAAACCAGTTTTTTTGATTGGCTTATTTACCTTGCTGTACCTGTACAAATTGGTGTTCTGTTTTACTTTTTTTACATAATTTCAGTGGGTTCTTATACCACGTTTGAATACGTGGGTTTAACCCTATCAATGGGTTTAATGTGTGGTGTTTTTGGTATAAATATAGCTCACGAGTTGGGACACCGTGGCAGCAGATTTGAGCGGTTACTAGCCGAAATTCTCTTGCTTACCTCATTGGAAATGCATTTTATGCCTTATCATAATAATGGGCATCACTTTAATGTGGCTACACCCAATGACCCCGCAACGGCTCGAAAGGGAGAGCTTGTATTTACCTTTTGGTTTCGCTCACAAATAGGCAGCTATTTTCAAGCTTGGTCGTTAGAAAATAAGCGGTTGAAGAAAAAGGGGAAAACCGCATTTTCATTTCGTAACAAGGCACTTAGTTATACACTAATTCAGCTAGCATTTGTTGCCGCCATTTATTTTTATTATGGTTGGCTAGTTACTACATTATTTGTTGGGGCAGCAATGTTTGGAATCCTTCTTCTCGAAACAGTTAATTACATTGAGCATTATGGGTTGCTTCGAAAGAAAAATGAGCATAACCGATATGAACGTGTTCAACATCATCATTCTTGGAACTCAGATCATCCGTTAGGAAGAGCGATGCTTTTTGAGCTTTCACGTCATTCAGATCATCATTATAAAGCCAGTAAAAAATATCAAACCTTGCTTTCGCTTCCCGAAGCGCCACAAATGCCAACGGGTTATCCCGGTATGATGCTTTTTTCTTTAGTGCCGCCCCTATGGTTTTGGGTAATGAATAAAAGGTTAGAGAACCTTTAGTATTATTCATTTCTTATTTCAGAAATACACGTACCATCCCATTTACTACCCTCATAAACTTCAACAAGTTCCAACCCTAAAAAGTAATTATACGCCCAAGGTTGAGAATCTTTCTTATAGGTTCTTGGCTTAAAATAAGGGATTTCTAATGCTTGATACTCATTAATATCTTCTAATTCAATTTTAGCTTGCGAAACCATTCGCAGATTTTTATATATTGTGCCATACTGTGTGGCGCCTTCATTTTCAGCCTGAATAATTGCAAGCCTAAGAACGCTCGGTCTGCTATTAGTAGCAAACGAGTTGGCTGATTTTCCGTAGCCCGTCCAAATTTAATAGGCTTAGTTAAGTCTAAACATGGCACAATTAGCACTTCTCCAATGCCTTGGCCTTTTACACCCTCAACCCAAGCAGTTGCCGTATCATCATCGCCAATATTACCCATCGAATACGTGCAAGTCCAAGCTACGTATTCACTGTCATCTGGAATTTCATCAGTATATTCAATTATTTTAGGCGGAGTTCCGCTGGCTTTTAAATAGGAGGATGACATTGCTTGCAGACCAGCACCATAACAATTATGCACATAAAGATTATCTATGGTTTCTCCATTAAATAATCCCTTCAATTCTGAGTTTGCTTCTTTACATGGGAAAGTCTCTTCTTGAGAAAAGGCAGAGAATGAGCCAATTATAAAAAAAGTTAGAACTGCTAGTTTGCTTATTTTTATTATTTCAATTTTATTTTTTTTTAGACAACAAGTTAATAAGAATTAACCTATTACTCAAAATCAATCAAGGTTCCCTTCCACACAATCGCCAATGGCTACGCCTGTGCGCCAATTGCCAGAGATGCGGAGCCCCGGGTGTTGCTTTTCTACGGCATCTATTTTGTTCATTAATTTATAGTGGCCTAGTTTAAATTGAGGAATGGCTCGCTCGTATAAATAGTGCGATTGAAAGGATGCCTCTCCTGAAATTTGCATATGCTTTTCAAAAGATTTTTTCGCTTTAGCAATGGCTTCTTCTTTATTGGCTATTACAGATTTATTATTAACACCACCCACAAAAAGTGTGAATAATTCATTGCCTTCTTTTGCCACTTCTGGAAAAATGGCGGAAGTCCAGATGCCACCTAAATAGGGTTGGTTTTCTTGTTGCGCATTAAGGTATCCAAACCCATTAAGCTTTTGTCCTATATTTTGTTTGGGATAGCCTAGGTATAATAATAACATAGGTGCGTACTCTATGTTATTTAGTTCTTGTTTAATCTCTGTAGTTAAAAAATCAAAAACAGAGCTTGTTACCGTTGTTGGCAGGGTGGATATTACCTCTTTGCTAAAAACAGTTTGGCTAGTGTTGTTTGTTCGAAAGGTAATATCAAAGCCTTCCTCTAGAGGTTTAACACTTAAAACGTTGGTTTCTGTTTTAATGCTTCCTTCAAGGTTGTTTTCTAATCCTTCGATTAGGGTGCTCAATCCACCATTAAATGACATTGCCTCTCGTTTATGCGCATTTTTATCACGGTTAAAGGCTGCCTTAACTAATGAACCATGGTTTTGCTCCATCGCATAAAGCTTTTTAAAAGTTGATCGCAGACTTAACTTTTCAGGATCGCCCGCATACACGCCCGTCACCAAAGGGTTAATCATTCGGTTTAAGATATCACCGTTTAACCTTCGTCTGATAAAGTCGGCAATGGTTTCATCTTCTAGCTTTCCTTTTTTGCGAAAACGTTCTGTTAAAAATGCCCAAACCATTCCTAAGTTAATAAAACCAGATGTTAGCAAGCTCCAGCTTGGCACCATTTTTAATGGCATATCGTTAAATAATAAATATCTTGTAGATGCTACTTCTTTATTTTTTCTTGCTTTCTTGCTAATGCCTAAATCTTCGATTAATTGACTTAATTCGGCATTGGTTAAAATCGAATTAGGACCTTGTTCAAGGCGATAACCGTCTTTAGTTACTGTTTGAATAACTCCGCCTAGCCTATTTGAGGCTTCTAATAAAAGAACATTTTTGCCCTTTTTTTTCTGGCTGTATGCTGCTACAAGGCCGGAGATGCCTCCTCCTATAATAATCACATCACAAGTTCTATTTTCCATGTAGATATAAATGCATACCCGATTACTCCTTTTTAATAAGCACAATATTAAAGTTTATAAGTTGAAGTATTACATCTAGCAACATGATTATTGATGGCATGTATAATGTTATTTTTTCTCTATTCTTAATTAGTCTTAATAAAAATAAATAATGATTATAAAATTTAATTTGCTTCAATATTTAATATTTTTTGTGTAATATAAAATAGAATGTACGTAATCGATTTGCTAATAAATGGCTTTATTTTAACCATAGGCTTATTTTGCGTAAATTAGATTCGAGCTTACACACATTTGTTAATTTGGTTTATTTTGTCATCACCCCTTTGATATTTCATTTGTCAGATATAGTTTTGCAATCTATTTATAATTAGTCTAAATAAAAATAATAAATTAGTAATGAAAAAAGTAATGAATAGAAT
>CAZQWZ010000155.1:0-6396 GCA_964596935.1 uncultured Roseivirgaceae bacterium | reverse complement strand
TGTAGAGGCAAGTAAGGATGCTTCAAGTAGGATCATTTATTCCCTTTAATCTATTGCAGCATGAGCATCGTGTTGATAATGTGATAGTTAGTGTTTGCATTTAGCTATGAACTAAGTGCCTAATTCAATTAAGTTATATGGATAAAAACTACTGGATATGCCCTCAGCATATACCTATTTTAATACACGACCCTAGTAAGTTAGCAGGAAAATTACCAGGAGCTGAAGATATGCAGGCAGGTTAACAACCAGTAAAGCGTCATTGCGAATCCTATCCTAAATCTAAATCTAAATCTAAAGCTTATATAATGTGGTAATTGGATGAAGCAATCTGTAGGTACTTATGTACAAATTGCTTCACTACGTTCGCAATGACGTACAAATAATGCAATAGAAATGCAATTTACTTTCGTCAATCAATTTCCTCATCGCTAAACTCTAGTATATCCCCTGGTTGGCAAGCCAAAACCTTACAAACAGCATTTAGCGTTGAAAAACGCATCGCCTTTGCTTTGCCTTTTTTAAGTATAGAAAGGTTCGCCATGGTTATCCCTACCCTTTCAGATAGCTCTGTTAGGCTCATTTTGCGCCTAGCAAGCATTACATCTAAGTTTACAATAATGGCCATTAGATAGTTAGGTCTTTGTAGTCCTGAAGCTTTACACCTCTTTCGAATATGTAGGCAATCGCCAATAAAGCAATAGCTAAGATAAAATAATTGGAGAAAAATAGATCTGTAAAAATTATTTGATATTGTTTTTTAGCTCCAATGTACCATTCTATATACTTAGGAAATAACATATCAGAAAATAACCAAATAGAAAATAAGAGATATGCAGAAGACTTAAGGAGTTGCACATTTTGCAACCCAAAGACAATATTATTTTTAATATTGATTAGTAACTCTTTTAGTTTCTGAAATAGAGCTAAAGAGATTACTACACTTACAAGTGCTGCAACATTATTAAGTATAACAAAATTGCGACTCAAATCTTGTGTTGACACAGCCACACTAACTTCATTTATCATAACTGGAGTTTCTTTACCATGAATTATTATACTAGATATATCTACCATGTTCTTATCAATTGAATAAATAAATCTCATACCTATAAGGTTAAACAACTCCTCTGTAGAATAAAAAATATTAATAATTACAAATATCAATCCTGCAATATTTAACCAAAACCCAATATTTATCATCCAGTAAATTAGCCTAATACTCAAGGGTGTTTTCATTTTAAGTTCTTTCATAAATTTATATCGTTAAGTCTTTATAGTCTCTCAACTCAATTCCTTTACCAAACACATGTGCCATAACCCATAGAAGTAAAGCTAATTGAACCATATAGTTATTATCTAAACGCTCGGACCCTATTATAATAGTTTCAAACTCTAAGTTTTTTACAAAAAAGTGATACATAAGTTCCATATACACTTTTGTAATAATCCATAATGCTAACAAACCATAGGCTATTTGCTTAATGTTTAACACATTAGCATTTATAAAAAATAGTCCATTTTTAAGATTGGTAACCAATTGTTTAAACCTCCACATCATAAATAATCCTAATAGTAATACGATAAAAATCGCTCTTGCCATTATTTTAGTTAAAAAAAAAGGTGTTTCAACCAAATAGACATTTCCAAGAGCTTTTTCAATTTTTACTGTATGCTCCACAGATGACAAAGACACTATCCCCTCCTCAACTAACTCAAAGGAAACTGGCATTTGAATGCGCAATTGAAAATTAACATCATCTACATCAGTTAAAAAAACAAGATTCGCAACAAATACAACCGCTGCGATAAGAACCATTAACCAAAAAACAATGTTGGTTAGCCAATAAAGAATACGGATACTGAGTGGTGATTTCATTTGGTTGAGTTTGTGTTTGACCCAAATATAGTATGCGATATTTGAAATAACAATATATATTTATTGTTTTACGATAATTATTTGTTGTTAGTATGATATTGTTTCTAGAAGAACATATATTTAAATATCTCCTATATTGCGCAATGAATGATTGCATTTAATATTCTATCTTTAATTATGATTAAGCTTAATAAAAGAAAAAAATCTATCCCTATTATTTTACTACTGCTATTAGCAAACCTTTTATTTTTTGCATATACGGGAGATGTTCCTCTTGAGAAACTCAAAGAGAAATATGCAAATAATGAATCTCGATTTATTGAAATAGATGGCATGCAAGTGCATTATAGAGATGAAGGCCAAGGGTTTCCCATCGTACTTATCCATGGCACGGCATCATCTCTGCACACGTGGGATGCGTGGACTAATACTTTAAAAAATAATTATAGAGTTATCAGACTAGATATGCCTGCTTTTGGTTTAACAGGCCCACACCCAAAGCAAGATTACAGCATCGATAACTACTCTAATTTTCTTGATCTATTTTTAACTAAATTAAACATCGATAGCATGTATTTAGCGGGCAATTCTTTGGGAGGCAATATTGCCTGGCACTACACTACTGACCACCCTGAAAAGGTAGCAAAGCTAATATTAGTTGATCCCAGTGGATATAGTATAAAAGGCAAGCAACCTTGGGTGTTTAAATTGGCACGAGCACCTGTGTTAAATTCGATTATAAAATACTTTACGCCCAAATCATTAATTGAGAACAACTTAAAGCAAGTGTATTTTGATGAGAGCAAGATTACACCAGCCCTTATTGATCGCTATTACGATTTAACCTTAAGGGAAGGTAATAGAACAGCTTTTATTGATAGGGCTAAAACTGAGATGAAAGATCATACTAGTAAACTAAAAATGCTCACAACACCCACGCTTATCATTTGGGGGAAAGAGGATGTTTGGATTCCAGTTTCTGATGGTACACGATTTCTTGAGGATTTACTTAATGCCCAATTAGTAATACTAGATAATGTTGGCCATGTTCCTATGGAAGAAAGTCCTGGAGAAAGTTTAGAGCCTGTTTTGGAATTTATAAAATAGTTGGGAACAATTGCATTTATAAAATTAATATTTATATTAGTATAATCATATAATATATTTATTTGCACAATCATTTAGTAATGTTTAAACTTTAAGTATCGCCAATAATTAGCAAGATCAAGACATACTAACCACCCAAGACCATGATTATTTTTAAGAACAAAATATCAACCATTGAGTATAATGAAGTAAATAAGCTAATAGTTTATACAGAGCATGGAATTGCTAAAAAAGATTTAATAATAGATCAATTAAAGGCTGTTATTGAATTTAGCAAAACAAATTCTATTACATGCATCATTGCCGACTTCCGTAAGTTACAAGGCTCTTTTAAAAAGGCTTTTAAATTTTTAAACACTGAGTACTACCCTACTATGAAAGTTAGAGGCCTACTATGCAAGGCTTTTGTGGTTTCAGAAGATATAATTAATAACCATTTGGCAAATGATTTAATTGGCAGTCTTGAGAAGCATGGCATAAAAGCTGCTTTATTTTCTGATACTAAAAAGGCTTTCAGTTGGGTTATTGAAACCAGTAACGGCTAAGTTCTCAATAATACAGCAAAATAATGTTAGCATTTCATTAAAGCCACCCCTGCAAGTAATTTCGCAGGAATCTTAGCCATGTAGCCTGCTACTATAAGTGGCCAAGATTTCTTCGTTGCACTACGAAATGACGTTTTTTGAGTTTTTAGCGAATAGCAATATGTGTTTATCAGGTAATATATAATTGCTATACTAACTAGAACTTAGCTCTTTAAACTAACTATTGATGCACTTTACCCAAGTTTTATAAAACAAAACCCATCGGGGTTAATAAGCTGATGGGTTTGAAATTAAAATTTTAACTGTTATTATTTTTTCGAAATAGGCACAGAAACCACAGTCGTTCCCCATTCAATCGTCATACCTGTATCATTAAAATTAATGGTAAGTTGCTCCACTTCTGTTACTGTTTCAGATGAAGCTACACTTACTTTAAGCACATCCAAAGTCGTGGTCAGCTTCACTTGCGCCCCAACGCCCTACTTCGGTATTTATATACACGTCCCACATATCCTTACCGGGCACTGCATCCATAATTAAGATAACTCATAGCTAACCAAGCATAATTTTCAGGCCTTCGAGTAGCTCTGTTTTTATTGGTATTTGCAGCCACAGATTTAGCAGACCTACAACGATATACACCTCTATCAAAAAGCAAGCCCGCTTCGTGGCCTAATTCGTGAATAATAGTTTTTGCTTGATGGCTAGTATTAAAGTTTACAAAGTTCTGGTACAGCCTTTTCACTTTTCCGCAGGGCACAGTCCAAGCACTTACAAACCGGCCACACCTGCTTTCGTCATTTTTGATTACTTGTAGCGTAATTTCTTGTTGAAATTTTGAGTGTATTTTTCCAATTTTTCTACGAGCCTTGCCAATTTTTATAGGGTCTCCTAACCAAGCCATAAAGTTTTCATCCGCTCTCCATCGTTCTTCTCTCTCTGATTTTATAGATTTTTCTGTTGATTCGTTAACCATCCAAATGTATTCTATGGCATTATACATTTCTTCTACAGTCGCTCTAGCACTTAGATAAGCATTGGTGATATTAACTGAATCTTGATAGGAATAATTACCTTTCAACGTTAGTTGATGTATAGGTTGCGCATGGGTAATTATGCAAATGATACCAAATAAAAAAGTTAAGAGAAGTTTTATTTACTATAAGTGTAATTATTAAGCTATAGTAATGCAATGCCTTCAGAATGTTAAGAACATATCCACTTTTTCTTTTTAAACACCCTCTTTATTCTATTTGGCATTTCTCAATAAACTGCACCGAGGCAGAACCATAGGGGTATTAAACCAAATGGGCTTTCGCCCTGCGAATAAAATATCTCTATATAAGGGGATAATTAGTTGCGAACTAATTGTAAAAGGCTATATTTGCACTTTAATATATATATAAATAATTATGAATAACGGAACTGTAAAATTTTTCAACGATGCCAAAGGATTTGGTTTTATCACTCCAGATGACGGAGGTAAAGATGTATTTGTACATGTAAATGGTTTAACTGATGAAATCAGAGAAGGCGACAAAGTAGAATACGATGTTGAAGAAGGTAGAAAAGGATTGAATGCGGTAAATGTTAAAGTATCTTAGTTGATATCATTTTAACTTATTTACATTAGAAAAGCATATCATAAATGATATGCTTTTTTTATGTCTTATTAATTTAAAATGTACCAGCAAAAACTAAACTGTATTAAAACGCAGCTTAGCCAAACCATTTCCATATCTTACATCTCCTCCATTTTGCAAAAAACAATCCCTCTCCCCTAGATTAATTCAATATTAGGGCTTCGAGCGATGGTGATTTTACAGTAAACGCAGGTTAATGAAGTAAGTTTTCGACTTAAATGAGCAAATAGAATACGCTAATAACAAAAATGAGTTTTTCGATTTGTAATTTTGTCCTTTTGATAAATAAACAACACCAACGAGCCAAGCACTAAATTTTAAAAAATAATGACTAAAGAGGTTAAGAAGAAAAAGAAAGTAATAAAAAGTGATACGTATGAAACACTTAAAGCTTTGTACTATTCTGGCAAAGTGAAGCCATCATTAAATAAAATGCTGGTTCTATTAAAAAATGATTCTGAAAACTTAGAACTCACACTATTGGCTTGTCAATGCTTGGTAAGAACTAAGAATTTCGATGAATTGTCTTCGTACGCTGATGCCTCTATTAAATTGGCTCCTAAAAATGGAGAAGGGTATTATTACAAGGGAGTGGCTCTTCATCATACAAAAGGAAAAGAGCAAGAAGCTCTGAAAAACTTTAACGAAGCATTAGCTTTATCTCCAGACAACATCGTTTACCTTAAAAGTAAGGGTGCCACACATTTAATGCTTTATACAGATTATCATTTGCCATTAAATTTTGCTGAAAAACATAAGGTTAAAGCTCAAGAGAGTCTCTTAAAAATTATTGAGTTAATAGAACAAAAGGAAAATCCTACTTATGTAGATTTTTTGGCTACTGCTGAAGTGAACACGATGCTTAGCCAAAACATAGACGCGAAGAAGTATTTTATTAAAGCGGTAAATGCCTTCGCTGCTTCTAATGAATCTAAACAAGATATGAATATCTATAAAGACCTCATTAAGGCCCAAAAAGGGTGTATAAGGTTGTTGGCAAAGTTCACAGAAGGGTAATTTTAATAATTTTATCCCCTCTTAGCTCAGTGCCACTCGTCAGAGGACTCTAAAGCATTAAACTAGCTCCACTCAGACGTCTCCTGCGGATGACTATGAGTGGAGCTAGTTTGCATACAAAGCTACGTCAAATCTTACTTATGTGTAAGCACCCAAAGCTCTACTTCTTCTGAAGCACGCCAGTGTTGATCTCTCTTTGTTTTAT
>CAZQWZ010000154.1:0-6458 GCA_964596935.1 uncultured Roseivirgaceae bacterium | reverse complement strand
GTATTTGAACGAACAGCCAAAAATTACATCATGTATAGTAAATGGTTTAAAACCTGAGTTCCTTTCGGTTTATAGATGAATAGAAAGTATCAATTTGATATTTATTTCATCAAACTTTTGGTTTCAATATTTATTTCGTAATTTTCTATCTATCTATAAATAATTTGTAATGAGTACAATAAACGAGGGTTTCAATCCCTGCACTATTAAAGAGTATAAATCTAAAATGAATGCTCAAGGCTTTATGTTTACCGAGCCAAATGATAATGGGGAGGAATATGTAAACTTTATGTTTATAGGCAACTATAAAGGTAAAGAGGTTATTTATGATGCAGTTATTTATACCTTGAGACTTAATCATCACAGCGAATTGTATGAAATAGCTGAACAACGAACTACCGAGAAATATCCTGAATTTAACTCCATGACATACTCTGTTGATGAAAATGGCGATTTAGATAAGTTAACTGAAAAAGAAGAAGAGATTGGCTTATTTATGACCGAATTAATTCTAGAGCTAGAGGAAGAAGGAGATGTAAAAGTAAAAGAACATGTTGAGGTAGATACTAGTTTAGAATTTGGTGTAGGGTTAGATATTGGCTTAAATGTTGAAGAGGTAACAAGTGCTGTAATTGCCAATTTTATTAAAAATTATACTAATAATTCATTAAATTTTGATGATACATTGTATGCATTCGAGACAGATAGTACCGAAGCTGACTGACCATTAACCTATAATAATCCTTAATTCATTTCTTGCTTTAGGTTCAATAGCGTTTATTTGCCAAAATTCTCAAATTTAGAAACAGATGAAAACAACATTATTAGTAATATTAGGAAGCCTTATTGCACTTACATCTTGCAATATGAAAGAAGGAAGTGACGGAGCCAACACTTCAGTAGCTCCTGTTAAAACAAACCTTGCATTAGCCTATGTAAATTCAGATTCTCTTGCAACAAATTATTTGTACTTTGATGAAGTAAACAAAGAGCTGGAAGGATTGAAAACTAAATACGAAAAAGAGTTTGCAAACAGAGCAACAGGCTTACAACGTCAAATAGAAGATTTTCAGAAAACTGCAAATAATATGACTATTGCTCAAGCACGTGCAGTTGAAGAAGATTTAACTAGAAAGCAACAAAATTTACAACAGTATCAGCAAGCACTTACACAAGAGCTATTAAAAAAAGAGGCCGAATTAAATAGAGAGCTTTATGAATCTGTTGCCAAATATTTAGAAAATTATGGCAAAGAAAATGGACTCGATTTTATTTTTAAACACTCAACTGGAGGAGAAATTTGGTATGGCGATAGCTCTATGGACATTACTTCAGAAATAGTTGAAGGGTTAAATAATCAATATAATTCTGGAGATATGGATGCTGAAACAATAAGTGAAGATTCTGCTTCAGTAAACTAATTATTGATGTAATTATCAATGGCCTCGATATTTATCGGGGCTTTTTTTTGATCTATAATTGATAAATTATTGATTTGTTGTAATATCGCTATAAATAAACCCAAAACAGGGCATGCTTAAGCTCATATACAAAGCCTTAAATGTAAAATCAGGAGAACAACAACAGGTACTGTTGCTTCTAGGGTTTGGTTTTTTTATGGGTATTTTTTTGGCAACATTCCAAATTTCGGCCGAAACTTTATTCTTAACAAAATTAGGAAAAGAATCCGTTAGTTTAGCTATTTTTTCAGCGGGGTTAGCTGGGGTAATAACCACATCTATATTTGTTTATTTGCAGAATAAACTTAAATACTCGATTCTTTCATTTATTAATTTAACAGTCCTTTTTTTAATTACAATTGGACTTTACATTTCCTTTAAAATAGTACCCAAAGAGTATGAAAATACGCTAGCGTTTGTGCATTTTACTCTAATGGGGCCATCTTTTGCCGTTTTCTTACTTAATTTTTGGGGCATTTTCGGTCGAATGTTTGACTTAAGGCAATCAAAAAGAATTATTGGAGGAATAGATACAGGGCAACTAGTTGCAGCCATTCTAATCTTTTTTATTGTTGGTTCAGGAATTCTCTCACACCTTAATACATTCGATTATCTGTTGGTTGGTGCATTCAGTATTTTCGGAGCAATAATGGTTTTTACTTTAATTCTAAAAAACTATAACCTAGAGGCTGTATTAACTACAACTGAAAATAAAAAAACGCTGCCTATTCGCGAGTTTTTTAGCAATAGGTATATATTGTTACTTGCCACGTTTATTGCATTTTCTGTTTTTGGGTACTTATTAGTAGAAAATAGTTACTTAACAATACTTACAATTCAATACCCTAATACTGTTGAAGGCAATGCTCAACTGAGGGAGTTTTTAGGATTGTTTAATGGGGCCATATTAATTTTGAGTTTTATATTCCAAACTTTTTTTAACGATAAAATAATTGCTGATTATGGGCTAAAAGTATCGTTAATGATATTACCGATTATTCTTGGCGTAATTACAGTCTTAATTCTTTCTACCTCCTTTATTTTTGGATTTGATATAGAAGGCAGTGGGCTCTACATATTCTTTGTGTTTATTGCCATTAGCAAACTGTTTGTCACCTTTTTGCGTGATGCACTTGAAAATCCAACATTCAAAATTTATTTTATGACGTTGAAGTCGAATGTTAGATTTGACATACAGACTAAAATTGAAGGAGTAGTTAACGAATCTGCTAAAGCATTTACAGCAGGACTTATTCTCGTAATTGGCTCATTAGCTTTTTTTGATATAATCCATTATTACTACATTATAATTTTTGTGGTAGTAGGTTGGATTATTACTGCAGGTAAATTATACGCAGAATACAGAAATAGATTGCGAGAGAATCTTGAATCTAAGCAGATTAATGTAGAAGAGATTGATGTATTGTATGAATCTGTTGTTAGCACTGTTCAAAACAACTTGCTTAATGATGCCCCTTCCATGGCAGTATTCTCGTACAAATTGCTCGAAAAAATAAATCCAAACTATGTAAATGCTTCGTTAAATACCTTAATGAGGCATCCTAAAGTAATTGTCCGAAATTTTGCGCAGGAGAAAATGAATGCCATTAAAGGGCTGTCTGTATCTGATAAGTATATTGTAGCTTCTGATAAAAAAGAGGCAGAAAAAGGGAGGAGTAAATTGTCAACCCCTGATCTTTTAAATTTATTAACGAGTGGCGACATTTCTGTTAAAAGGATTGCTGGCTTATGTAAATCTGAAGATGAACAAGATAGGCAATACGGTGCAGAATTAATTGGCAACATGGAATCTGATAAAGCTGTTTATTACTTAGTTGAATTACTAGCTGATTATGATGCCAAAGTAAGAATAGCCGCTATAAAAACTGCTGAAAAAAAGTACACCTATGAAATACTGATGACATTAATTGATAACTTAGCTTCGTCTAGATTTTCTAATTTTGCAAAAAGTGCGCTAGTTCGTATTGGGCAAGATGCTTTAAGGCCGTTGGATAATAGTTTTCATAAATCTGGCCAGGATGCTAAATTAATGGCAAAACTGGTGCAGTTAATGGGTAGAATCGGTGGAGATGAGGCCATTCAAATGCTATGGGCTAAAATTGATTTTCCTGATAAATTAATTTCTTCGCAAGTAATAATTTCTTTAAGTGAAGCAGACTTTAAAGCTGATATTGGTCAAATGACTCGTATCAAATATGCAATAGAAAGTGATATCGGAGATATCGCCTGGAACCTTGCAGCTTCGCTGGAAATACCTCAAGACAAATATTCTGATTTTTTAAATGAATCACTTTTTGAAGAAAATGTAAACGACATTAAGCATATCTATACACTTCTTTCCATGTTGTACGACCCCGCTTCTATTCACTTAGTAAAGCAAAATATTGAAAGTGGTACAAGTGAAGGTATAACACTGGCAATCGAAATGTTGGATGTTTTACTTTCCGAAGATTTAAAAAATAAAATCATTCCCGTTCTTGATGATATTTCTGTGGCAGAAAAGGTTAAAAAACTAGAGCCATTTTATCCTAGAGTGGAATTAAACTCGATGCAAGTTCTTAAGTTTTTGTTGAATAGGGATTTTACGCAGAGTAACCGCTGGACAAAATGCTGTGTGCTCTATCAAATGGGTTCTTTAAAGAAAAAGGCATTTGAAAACGACATCATTGCCAATTTGTTCAACCCCGATAATATGATTCGGCAGATGGCAGCTTGGGCGTTATATCAACTGGATGAATCGTTGTTTTTAGAGCATATCCCTAGATTAGATCTTGAATTTCAAAATGATTGTAAAAATAGACTAGAGGCCAAACGCAGATTAGGGCAAGGTTCTTTAGTGTTTGAGAAGGCTCTTTTTCTCAAATCCATGTACATATTTGAGAGAGTATCTAGCTTAGATTTAAGCTATATGGCTAACTCCATGATAAGAAAAATCATTGATATTGGCGATACCTTGAGCTTGGGTAAGGAACTATCAAATTCATTTATCATTGTAGTTACAGGTAATTTGAGTTATTACCAAGAAGACGAAGTTAAAACCAATATAAACCCCGGGGAATTTATTGGAGAGTTGGTACTTGATGACCAACAACTAGAGTCGGCCATGATAGTTGCCAATAAAAATACTGAATTATACATTATTGATAAAGACTTATGGCACGATTTACTTGCCGATAATATCACATTTGCCCAATCAGTGTTTAGCAACTTAACTGCTTAATGTGGGTTACAGTCCTAAAAAAACCTCATAATTATTATTTTATAGCTATTTTCAGTAGTTTAGTGGCGATATAACCGAACCAATCAATTTTAACTTGAGTGCTAAACTATAGTTTACATAGATCCGAGGACGAGGAACAATTATTTGAATCTGAATTAGAAGCTTCAAATAATCTAAAAAACCCGTTCCCAGGACTGCGTCCATTCGGAATTGATGAATGCCATTTATTCTTTGGTAGAGAGGATCAGGTTGATGAAATTCTTTTAAAATTAGCAAACAATCGTTTTATTGCATTGCTTGGTTATTCTGGTAGTGGAAAGTCATCTTTAATGCACTGTGGAGTAATACCAATACTTTATGGTGGATTTATGACGGCAGAAGGGCCAAATTGGAACGTTGTTGTTTCAAGACCTGGAGGGAGCCCTATTGATAACCTAGCAGAGGCTTTATTACAAAACTCAACTATAAAATCTAATAGCGATGAGGACTTTGCGATAAAGCATAAAGTTACATCTGCACTTTTAAAAACTGGATCTAAAGGATTAGTAGATATAGCTAAGCATTATAAAGCTGCTACAGGCGAAAACTTATTAATACTTATTGATCAATTTGAAGAACTGTATAGGTTTGCTGAGGATAGTAATGAAAATAAAAACGAAGCTTCTCAATTTATAAATTTATTAGTTGATGCGGTAGAGCAAAAGGATGTGCCCATATATGTGTCTATCACAATGCGTTCCGATTTTATTGGCGAAACGGCTCATTATAGTAGGTTAATAGAGCATATAAATAATAGTAGCTATGTAATTCCTTTGATGTCTCGTAATCAAAAGCGTATTGCAATTGAAGGCCCTGTGGCAGTCGGTGGAGGCAGAATTTCGGATAGGTTGGTTAATAAACTATTACAAGAAATAGGAGACAACCAAGATCAACTACCCATTATGCAGCACGCTTTAATGCGTACTTGGGAGTATTGGGTAGAGAACAGAGAGCAAGGTGAAGAAATGGGTCTTCGCCACTATAATGCCATTGGTAAAATATCTGATGCACTTTCGTTACATGCTGATGAAGCGTATGATGAGCTAACGGATAAAGGGAAACGAATTGCAGAGGTTCTTTTTAAAGCATTAACTGAAACTGGAGAAGATAACTTTGGTATTCGTAGGCGAAGTTCAATAAATGAAATTGCTTCTATTGCAGGTGTTCCTCATTTGGAAGTTATCGAAATTGTAGAGCATTTTAGGTTACCTGGTAGATCTTTATTAATGCCGGCTTTGCCAATTGAACTTACGGCAGAATCTGTTTTAGAAATATCGCATGAAAGTTTAATGCGTATATGGACAAGGCTAAGAATTTGGGTTGAAGAAGAAACCGAGTCTGCTAAAATGTATTCGCGTATTTCCGATGCGGCCGAAATGCACCAAGTAGGTAGAAGTGGGCTTTGGCGGCCACCAGATTTGCAACTTGCACTAAACTGGCAAAAGAAACAACTTCCTACAAGGCAATGGGCCGAAAGGTATAATACTGCGTTTGAAAGAGCCAATGTATTCTTGGAAACCAGTAAGGTTTCGTACGAAGCAGAGCAAAAAAGCCTAGAGCTTAAACAACAAAGAGACCTAAAAAGAGCTAAGGGTATGGCTATGATTTTAGGTGTGGCTGCCATTATAGCCATTTTTATGTTTGTTTGGGCTATTACAAGGCAAATTGAAGCTACAAGGCAAGAAACCATTGCAAAGGGAGAAACCTTAAAGGCACAA
>CAZQWZ010000153.1:0-6483 GCA_964596935.1 uncultured Roseivirgaceae bacterium | reverse complement strand
TGGGGAATTTAAGCCAAATTGTTGAAATGAAGCTTCAAAATAATCAATTTTCTGGATTTATTACTGGTTCGTTTTTACCAAATTTGGAGGTTCTCGATTTTTCAAATAATAATTTATCAGGTGAATTACCAACTGCTGAGCTTCTTATTCCGGCAATAGTTACCTTGAATTTAAGTGGAAATGATTTAACGGGTGCAGTACCGACAGAGATAAATACGTTGCCATTTATTACAACACTCAACTTAAGTGATAATAATTTCAGCTCACTGCCAGACCTAACTCCACTAATCACCTTAACTAGTTTGGATGTATCTAC
Source organism: uncultured Roseivirgaceae bacterium (assembly GCA_964596935.1). Classification (GTDB taxonomy): domain Bacteria; phylum Bacteroidota; class Bacteroidia; order Cytophagales; family Cyclobacteriaceae; genus JAKISE01. The sequence continues at coordinate 6,167 of CAZQWZ010000153.1, read as the reverse complement.
CAATAATTTAACATTTGAATCTATTGAAGGAAATATTGGTATTGCAGGATTTTTTTATTCTCCACAATATAATATACTTGGATCTGCTCCCATTGAAATAGTAGAAGGAGATGAGCTTAATATTTCTGTTTCAATTGGCGGTTCAGCCAACCAATACCAATGGGTAAAAAATGGAGTTGATATTGGCAGTGCTACTACTGATAATTTGGTGATAAATGCATCTGTATTATCTGATGCTGGAATCTATTATTTGAGGAGTACAAATACAATAGTGGGAGGATTAACTTTACGATCCGATGATATTGTGGTTACAGTTTTAATATGTACACCAACCGTATGGTATGCAGATACAGATTCCGATGGGTTTGGAGATGTAAACGATACACAATCGGCATGTACCCAACCCACAGGTTTTGTGGCTAATTCAGATGATTGTGATGATACCAATGGAGCTATTACCATAGAACAAACTTGGTATGCAGATGCAGATACCGATGGGTTTGGAGATGCAAATAATTCGCAAGTTTCATGTACCCAACCTACAGGCTATGTGTTGGATAATACAGACTGTAATGATTCGGATGTATTAATTCATTTAGGTGCAACATGGTATGCCGATACCGATGGTGATGGTTACGGTGATGTAGCTAATTCTGTGGTAGCCTGTTTACAACCTGATGGTTTTGTAGCAGATAATACTGATTGCGATGATACCGACAATGCTATCAACCCGGAAACAATATGGTATGCCGATACCGATTTAGATGGCTTCGGAGACCCTTCTAATACCCAAACATCGTGTAGCCAACCCACAGGTTATGTGGCCAATAGTACCGATTGCGATGATGCCAATGCAAGTGCCAATGTGAATATAAACTGGTATGCAGATGCAGATGGCGATGGTTTTGGCGATGCTAATAATGTACAATCAGATTGCACCCAACCAGCAGGTTATGTATCTAATAATACCGATTGTAATGATGGAGACGCAACGATTAATCCTAATGCAACCGATGTAGCGGGTAGTTTTATCGATGCCAACTGCGATGGTACTTATGTTTGGTTTGCAGATATTGATGGTGATTCTTATGGATCAACCACTACGGTATCATCTACCAATTCTACACCGGGCACTGGCGAGTCTGCTACTTCTGATGATTGTGATGATACAGATGCTAGTTTCAATCCAGGTGCTTCAGATGTTCCTGGAAGTGGAATTGACTTAGATTGCCAAGGTGATTATGCATGGTATATAGATGCAGATGGTGATGGATTTGGCAGTACTGAAGTTGGCTTTACTTCAAGTTCGGTTGCAGGTAATGGAACTTCAGCGGTAAATACAGATTGTGATGATACCAATGCAGCCATCAATCCTGATGTAATATGGTATGCAGATACCGATGGTGATGGTCATGGCGATGCTGCCAACACAACCACAGGTTGTACCCAACCTACAGGCTTTGTAGCAAGTTCAGATGATTGCCTCGATACCGATGCAGATGTGTATCCAACAGCCCCTGCTTTAGCAGATGGTAAAGACAATGATTGTGATGGTACCATTGATAAAGTAAGCCAGACAATTACGTTTGATGTTCTGACAGATGTGGAGGATGGCAATGCTGCTATTACTTTGGATGCAAGCAGCACTTCTCAACTGGCAGTTAGTTTTACGGTAACGGGACCAGGCACAATTGATGGAGCCACCCTTACCCTTACAGGAGCAGGTAGTGTAACAGTTACCGCCAGTCAAGCAGGTGATGATGGCTACCTTATAGCTGATGAAGTTGCCCAATCGTTCTGTGTTAATCCAGTACCTGAAGCTACGTTTACTTTTAACGGAGCTACCGCAGTTACCCTAACTTCGAATTACGCAGAAGGCAATCAATGGTTTATGAATGATACAGCTATAAGTGGAGCAACGGGCCAAGAATATGATCCTGATCAGGGAGGTTTATTCCATGTAGAAGTGAGCATTGATGGTTGCCAAGGGGTTTCTAATACCATTGATTTGATCTTAACAGAGATTCAGAATGCGACCTTTGATAATTCGTTGAATATTTATCCAATGCCCGTAAGTTCTACCTTCACAATTGATACCAAGAACTTACCAAGTGGAGAATACATAATTCGTATGGTAGATATGACGGGTAAATACAAAATGGATAAACGAATACGTATTCAAGAAAACAGTCATAAAGAAATTAATGTGAATGAATTGCCGCAGGGCACTTACACCTTAATTCTGCAGCATGGTGAGGATGTATTTATTCAAAAAGTAATTAAAAAATAAACGTCAATGCAATTAAACAACGTCATTCCCGCGAAGGCGGGAATCCCTTCAAAGGAATCTTGGATTAACAGATTCCTACCTGCGCAGGAATGACGAATAAAAAAACTAAAACTATGAAACATACGAAATCAATCAATCAGATAACACGAGTAATAGTAGCATTTGCCTTAATGTTACTTTTTACAAATTGCGATAAGGAAGTAAAACCTGATGATATTCCAATCAGTGATCTAGAAAAAGTGCAGGCCTTAGTACTAACTAATTTAAGCTCTTCTTGGAGCTCCTCTAGTTTTACACGAGATGGATTAGATTCTTCAGCGGAATTTACAAATTTCATCCTCACCATTGGTGATAAAACTTACTCCTCTCAAAATGGCTTACACGTTTGGCCATCCTCAGGAAGTTGGCAATTTGTAGAAGGAAAAACGGATCAAATAACAAGAGATGATGGAGTAATCATTGATGTGAGTGTGAATGATACAAGCTTAACATTATCGTTTAAGTTTGAAGAAAACGTATTCACTTCTGGAGGGAGGGGACAGACCATTTCGTCCAGTTTGGTATTTGTGTTAAACAAATAAAATAGGGTTATCCATTTAAAGTGCAGAGAATTTTTCTATGCCAGAATAAAATCAAATATATGGTTATGCTGAATTTATTTCAGGATCTTACTATTTTAGATTGACAGATGCTGAAATAAATTCAGCATAACTATTTAGTGTGGTTTTTGGGACCCAAATGGGTAACCTTATAGATAAGTAGCTTAGTCAACTCTGGTGTAGTAACATAGTTGGCTAAGTTAGTTTAATATTCGCAGAGTGGCTTTTAGCTGCTCTGTGAATATTTTAATTTTTAATAATCCCATTCTATCTTTGGCTCACAATAGATTTAGAATGGTTGTCCAATATATTATCCTTGGTTTCTTTTAAACGTGTGGTATCATTTCCTCATTATACCAAAAACTAAGTATTCCTATTTTAAATTAATTGTGCGTTCTTAGCATTTGTATTACTTCAATAGTATTTTGAAGGATAAGCCAAAACAGATGAGCGATGAATTAATTAAAATTGCAGTTGCCGAAGACCACAGCATTGTGGTAGAAGGAATTAAAACGATTTTAGCGTTAGATTCTAGCCTTCAATATGTGGGGTGTGCCGATAAGGAATCAGATCTTTTTTATTTACTTCAGCTAAACAACCCCGATATATTAATTTTAGACCTTAACTTAGGAGGTGTAAATGGCTTTGATTTACTTCAAAAAGTTAGAAAGGATTTTGTTAATATTAAAGTTGTAATTCTTACCATGTACAACGAACCTGCGTTTGTGCGCAAAGCAAAAATACTAGGTGCAAGTGCTTATTTATTAAAAAATTATAGTAGCGATGAGCTCTTACAAGTAATTAGTAAACTTAATTCAGAATTATTTCAAACAAGTAAAGGAGTACTTACTGCCGATACTCCCAACGAGTTTAGTTCTCCTTTTTCGATGATAAGTCAGCTAAGCCCTAAAGAAAAAGAAATTATAAAACATGTGGCCAAAGGCTTATCTTCTAAAGAAATAGCCGAAGCTTTGTTTATAAGTGTGCATACGGTAGAAACACATCGAAGAAATTTATTGAAAAAACTTAAACTAAATAACACAGCTAGTTTAGTTGGCTTTGCCTATGAAAATAAAATTATTGATAATTAGTCTTTGCCTATTCTACTCGTTCACTTTTGCAACATCTTTACCCGATTCGTTAAATGTTAGTATTGATGATAACATACACGTGGGCAGTCAAATGTTGTATTTTGAAGATACCACCAATACACTTGGTGCTGTAGAGGTGCTAGCAATGTTTAATGCTAATAAAGGCATTCGGCCTAAATCTCCCAATCCCAATTTTGGTATTACCAACTCAACTTATTGGGCATATCTTATTATAACTAATACAGCTAGGTATCCAATAGATATTTTAGCACATGTTGATAATTTTTTAATGGATACCACAAGGTGTTTTGAAATAATGGGTAATGGGCACGTTAAACTTTTAGGAGAGGCGGGAGATTATTTGCCATTTGCTATTCGCCCGATTTCTAATCGTAATATATTGTTTCCAATCACTTTAGCTCCCAAAGAAACAAAAGCAGTACTCATAAGTGTATTTAAAGATCATAGTTCTGTATCATTACCCATAAAAATTTGGAATAGAGGTGCATTTTATAAACAGGAGCAAAAGGACACATTATTGTATGGAATTTATTTCGGAATAATGCTGCTTATCCTGCTGTATAGTCTATTTCTATTTATGAATATTAGAGAAAATTATGTGCTCTATTATTTTTTATATGTTGTGTTTCTTTCCCTTTTTCAGCTAAATCATTTGGGGTTTGCTTTTCAGTATTTATGGCCTAACTCTTCATTTTTACCCAACTTTGGTTTTTGGGTAATGGATATTTTAATGACCATATTTTTTATAACATTTGCCCGTTCTTTTACCAAGTTGAAAGAGGTGTCTCCGCTGTTAAATTTCTACTTTAAGGTGATAACTTATTTCTTGTTAGCATTTATGGTTATTGTACTTATTGCTCCATCTGCTTGGGTAAAATATATAAGTATAGCAAAAAACCTATATTATTATATTCAACTAACCTCTGCATTAGGCTTTATTGTAATGGTTGTTTTAGTGCTTAATAAAGGGTCGGTAGAAGGCAAGTATTTCTCTTTCGCATTTGGTGCTTTATTATTATTTGGCACAGTTTATATACTTCGCGAAGTTGGCATCGCACCTTATAATGGGTTTACTCAAAATGCGCTTATAATGGGCTCACTAATCGAAGTATTAATTTTTTCGGTAGGAATTACCCACTTAGTAAATATTGCCTTTGTTGAGAGGCAAAAACTTGCAGAAAAATTGCAAGAACAGCAGGAAGAATTAATGATTTCCACTATTAAAACGGAGGAAAAAGAAAGGCAAAGAGTTTCATCTGAACTACACGATAGTATTGGTAGCCAACTAAGTTTTTTAAAGGTATCCATAGAGCAATCTCAAACAGATAAAGATCTAATTCAGCAAGTAGATGGCTTGGCTGAAACGGTTAGAAGAATATCTCATGAAATGACACCTATTGTGTTAGAAATGGATGGTTTAAAACCTGCTATTATTAATTTGGTTGACAAATTAAACATTTCGTCCGAGACAAAATTTTACTTAGAGTGGGTAGATTTTCCTGATGATATTGAAGAAATACGAGCCATTACGATCTATAGGATTGTGCAGGAAGCTTCAACTAATATTATTAAGCATGCTAATGCCAAAGAAGCCTACTTTCATTTTACAGGCTACTCTAACGAAATTGTTATTGTGATAGAAGATGATGGAAGAGGGTTTGGTAAGGCTACAAGTAAAGGAATTGGGCTTAAAAATATGAAGAATAGAGTAAGTCATTTAAGAGGAGAAATAGATGTTTCATCTCAACCTGAAAGTGGTACCAGTATTGTAATATCTTTTCCTGTGTAATTAGTAAGCTAAGCTTAGGTTATTTTCATAACCTGAGTTCGACCTAAGAACAATGACTAGACACAGGAATCGTCTTTGCGAAATTTTTTGTTTAAAAATTTGTGGCAATCTGTTCCTTTTATAACAGAATGCCACAAAAACACTTGGAATTTTTATTCGTTTGAAACTAGAAGTACGTTTTTTCGCATTGACGTATATTTTCTTACATCGAACTCAGGTTCATAATATAAAAAACCACCTTTGAGAAAACAGAAGGTGGTTTTTTATAAAATTCTTACCAGGGTAGGAGAGATGGTTCGTGAAGACACGAACCAAGGAGTAGGGGCTTATTTCTGGTGCGCAGATTACGAATATATTGGCTTTTTTTTCCATAGTTT
>CAZQWZ010000152.1:0-6490 GCA_964596935.1 uncultured Roseivirgaceae bacterium | reverse complement strand
TTGCTTAACGCTATAATTATTAACGACTCTCCTAACAGTACTACTGCTTGGAATATTTGCTTGCAACTAAAAGAAAATGGATTGCTAGCAAAACCAACACATGGTAACATTATTCGTTTTGCACCACCTTTGGTTATGAACGAAAAACAACTGAACGAATGCTGTGATATAATTGATAAAACAATTTTAGAATTTAAAGCATAAAGCAGGGTTAAATCACAAATAACAGATTCCTGCCTTCGCAGGAATGACGAACAATAAAAAAGAGCGGCAATGCCGCTCTTTTTTTGTTGTTTAAATTTTATTACTAATTAGTGAACATATCTCATTTCCAAGGTATTAGGAGATATATCAAACTCATATACTAACTCAGTATCTGTAATACTAATTATTCTCCAAGTCTCATTTCTTGTATCATCATCAACATAAGTAACATTTAAAGTAAGGTTATCTTGATTGCCATTAAAAAACCATGTGCCTGTACCATCTACTGCAAGTAGTCTATCTGAGCAAGTACCATCAGAGGAAAAAGTTAATACGTTATCTCCGTAAGTAATCTCATAGCCTGCATTAAGAAAATCACTGCCAGCATCCACACTACTAAACGTCCAACTTCCATTGGTTAGTTTAATTGCTAGGTCCTCTACCACAACATCTTCTGGCACACAAGAGTTGAATAATAGCAATGCAACTACAGTAACTCCTGTAAATAATCTATACAAATTTTTCATATCTCAAAGTTTAACTAAATATCGTTAATAATTACCAATGTTACCAAACCAATGCAAATTCTACCCCACTTACTCGTACGATATTTTATTGATGTAAAATACTTTCCTATTTAATTTAACACCCGAATCTTTCAAGTTTTTTATTCGCTGAACCCCATAGGCGATAAATACATTATCGTACCATTTTTCTAATCCTCCAATTTTATTGCTAGAGTAACTATTCATTTTATCATCATCAAAAGTCAGCTTTAAATCATCGAACTTTTTACCTTCTACTACTTCCGCACCTTCAATGATTTTGCTCCTAATTTTGTTATCATATAAATACAAGAGTACGATGCCTCTATTGGTAAACGAAGCATGTACAAATTGGTCTAAGGAGTACGAAAGCACATCTTCAATTTCAAAACTATTATCCCACAACATTCTTCCTTTAGAATCGAAAGCGGCTACAACGGCATGGGTATATCTGTAGCCTGCAAAATTTGTAGGAACGTAATCGTTAGCACCATAACCATAGCCACCATATTTAGTAGGCCCCATAGTGCCATAGGTGGTGGTGGTAGAATATTTAGGATAAAATGCCTCTCCAAGTAATATGTAGGTATCTCCTTGTTTATATATTTCGTGTACTAAAAGCCTATAATTAAATTTTATTTTCTTCCCTTTTATTTTTTTGCGATTGATTCGTTCCGAAACTCTTTTCTGCCTTTTTGCTTTCATATAATTAAAGAAGTTTTCAAAGTCGGCATAGTTAAAGTATTCAATATTTTGTTGATTATTCTCATCTAAAAAACCCAAAAATAATCCTCTCGAATAATCAGATCTTTTTGCCCCGTAGGTACCAACTACTAAATTTGAAATATCTTCCACATCTGCTATTCTTCCAAAAACGAGTCCCTTATCAAAATCAGGGTTAAATGTATAGGTATTTAAATACTCCCCATCAATGTCGTAGTTTTTAATAGTAAGGGTATTGCGCTTATCAAATGTTTTACCACTTACAAGCACTGTAATTGAGTTGTCATCAACCTTTAATTGAACCAACTCTGTTTTAGAACCAAAAATGCCTGGCAACACTTTGGTTTTCTTCTCTTTAAAATCATAATGGATAACCACGGGCTCGTTATTATAATAACCACCTAATAATGCCGCGCCATCGGTAACTTCAAACTCAGTTAGATTTAACGGCACTAAATTTTTGATGGTGTATCTAAGTGTATCGCCTGTTTCGCCCATCATCTGCATTAACTTCAAATCTTTTGAGTTACCACTTATCTGTTGAAAGAGGAAAAAATAACTATCCATTGAAAAATCGTAGCCGCGAAAGGCTACATTTTTTTCAATAAAAATTCTCTTTTCCCAAGTAACATGTAAGGCTGTATCAAGTAAAACAAAATTCCAAAGCTGCCCTCCTTTTTTATCGTATTCGTTTAATGTGCGATATAGAATTACGCCTTTCTCACCACCAGTAATTATCTGAAATTCGTTATTGTAATTTTCTAATTCAACTTCAAACCTGTTAGGTTGTTTTAATTGAGCAAAGCCAATAATTGGCAGAAGTAATGCAAAAAATAATATTCTAAACATCAATATTTTTATTTTTTCAAAAGCCTATGGCTCATTTTACGAAATTCAACAAATTAAGTTGATAGCGCAAGCCATATATAAAATTCAGTTACTTTTAAAAAAATGAAGAATAAAGAAATAATAAAACTGCTTAACACTACCGCATCCTTTATGGATCTTCACGGGGAAAATGACTTCAAAATAAAAAGCTACACCAATGCCATTTTTAACTTAGAACGTTCAAGCCTAAAATTTGCATCGCTTACTCTTGAAGAACTAGAAAATATAGATGGAGTTGGTAAAAGCATTGCCAAAGCAATAAATGAAATAAATTCTACAGGAGCTTATCCTAAACTAGAAGAGCTAAAAAATAACACACCCATTGGGCTAAAAAAACTACTAAAACTTAGGGGTTTAGGTGCTAAAAAATTAAAAACCCTTTGGGCTGAATTAGGAATAGAGGACGCCAACTCTTTAAAAAAAGCTATTGAAGAAGGTTTGCTTAAAAAACTAAAAGGATTTGGAGATAAAACCATTAGTAACATAAGTGAAATTTTAGTTTTTGCAAAAGAGGTTGAGGGGTACATCCATTATGCAGATGCAGAAATAATAGCAAATGAATTAAAGGCTAAACTCGAAACCAGTTTAGAAGGGGTAAAAATTGAATTTGCGGGAAAGCTTAGAAGAAAATGGGATGTAATTAATGAGTTAGAGTTTGTGGTTGGTTACGAAAAACTAATGCTGATTGATATGGCTCTATCAAAGTTTGACAGCTTAGAAAAAAATAAATCTAAATCAGGAATTTTTACTTGGCGAGGCATTGTAATTGGCGAAGAGCCCGTAGAAATAATATTTCATTTTACATCTACCGAAAAGTTTTATAATACCTTATTACTAAAAACGGGGTCGCAAACCCATCTCACACATCAGTTTAAAGATGGCTCTTTAAAAAAAACAACCGAATTAAAGCCATTTGCAAGTGAAGAGGGTATTTACAAAGAGCTAAACATCGCTTATTGCGAACCTGAAATAAGAGAAGGTAATTGGGAACTAGAACCAGCTCAAAACAACAATTTGCCAAACTTGATAAGATACAACGAGCTTAAGGGTGTATTGCATAACCACTCTAACTACAGCGATGGCGAAAATACCTTGGAAGAAATGGTTGACCAATGCAAACAAATGGGGTTTGCCTATTTAGGCATTAGCGACCATAGCAAGGCCGCTAGTTTTTATGCCAATGGCATGTTTGAAGAAACAGTAAAAAAACAGCAACTTGAAATTGATGAATTAAACAGCAAACACGCTCCTTTCAAAATTTTTAAAGGCATTGAAGCAGATATTTTAAGTGATGGAGCCCTCGATTATGATAACAAAACCCTAGCAACCTTCGATTTTGTGGTAGCCTCGATTCATGGAGGAATGCAGATGGATATCACTAAAGCAACCAATCGATTATTAACAGCCATTGCCAACCCTTACACCACCATGCTTGGCCATATGACAGGGAGGCTATTATTACTCCGCAAAGGTTATCCTATTGACCATAAAACAATTATAGATGCTTGTGCCAAATACGGTGTAATTATCGAGATAAATGCGCACCCAAAACGACTAGACATTGATTGGCGTTGGGTTAATTATGCATTAAAGCAAGGCGTTTTGTTAAGCATTAACCCTGATGCCCACGCAACCGATGGGTTTAAAGATATGTATTACGGAGTTTGCACGGGTCGTAAAGGTGGCCTCACGAAAGAAAGCACTTTTAATACGTGGGATGTGGATGAAGTTGAAACTTATTTTAACAATCGGAAGTTTAACCTACGCTAAGGCTTCGATTAATAAATTAAGTGGCTGATGGATAGAAATCGAAAGAATTCTAATTTTGGATTTTCACATTTCTTATTTCTTATCTCACATTTGTTTCCGTTCTTTTGCACCATTAATAATAAATATTCTTTTATGATAAATCCTGTTTTACAAACTATTGGCAATACCCCTCTAGTAAAATTGCAAAAAATAAATCCTTATTCTCATATTGATATTTATGTAAAGTTGGAATTCTTTAATCCTAGTGGAAGTATAAAGGATAGAATTGTAAATCATATTATTGATGATGCCATTGCCACCGGACAGTTAAAAAAAGGTGGGGTTATTATTGAAAACACTTCGGGTAATACAGGTGCAGCAGTTGCCATGAATGCAGCCATTAGAGGCTATAAGGCTATTTTAACGATGCCTGACAAGGTGAGTATTGAGAAGCAAAATGCGTTAAAAGCTTTTGGAGCTGAAGTGGTTGTTTGTCCTACTTCAGCAGCGCCAGATTCACCAGATCATTATGTAAATAAAGCAAGAAGTTTAGCAGCAGAAACCCCTAATAGTTTTATGCTAAACCAATACGATAATAAGAAAAACCCTGAGGCACATTATAAAACTACAGGGCCCGAAATTTGGAAACAAACCAATGGCAAAGTAACTCATTTTGTGGCTGCCGGTAGCACAGGAGGAACGATAAGTGGCATTGGCCAATATTTAAAAGATCAAAACCCAAACGTTAAAAACATAATGCCCGACCCATTTGGATCCATCTATTACGAATATTTTAAAACAGGAACCGAACCAGAACCTGAAGAAAACACGTATCAAGTAGAAGGTGTTGGCGAAGATCATATTGCACATGCGATGGATTTTTCTGTGGTAGATGAAATGTATCAATTTACAGATCAAGATGCATTTGGAATGGCACGAAGATTAGCCGAGGAAGAAGGGATTTTTGGTGGTGGCACCGGTGGCGCCAATGTTTGGGGTGCATTGCAGTTAGCTGCAACTTTAAAAGAGCCTGCGGTTATTGTTACTATAATTCCTGATAGCGGTGTAAAATATATGAGTAAGTTTTACAACGATCAGTGGATGCTAGATCAAGGGCATACTTTGTAAAGGATAAAATACGAAAGGTGAAATACGAAAAGTATCGTCATTACGAGAAACAGCGTAGCGAAGTAATCTCTACAATAGGCTAAGGGATTGCTTCGTTCCTCGCAATGACGATAAAAATTAAAAGCAATGAAATTTTCTACGAAAGCAATACACGTTGGGCAAGCACCAGACAAAGAAACTGGAGCTGTAATTCCACCCATTTATATGACGAGCACTTATGCACAGGAAGCTCCTAATACGCATAAGGGGTATGATTACACCAGAGCAGGAAATCCTAACTTTACCAATTTAGAAGCAACACTTGCTGCGTTAGAACAAGGAAAGGTAGCTACCGTTTTTTCATCAGGTATTGGAGCCACAACTGCAATAGTTTCTAATCTATCTAAAGATAACAAAGTAGTTATTGCCAATGATTTATATGGTGGCACTTACCGATTATTTAGCAGGGTTTTTAGTCAGTTTGGGATTGAGTTTTCTACGGTTGATACCCAAGATTTAGAAGCGGTGGAAGCAAAGCTTAAAACCAATCCTAAACTTATTTTTCTTGAATCTCCTACCAACCCATTATTACGAATTTCGGATATTGAAGCCATTACTACAATGGCTAAAAAGTATAATGTGCTTACCATAGTTGATAACACATTTGCTACACCTTACTTTCAAAATCCATTAACATTGGGTGCCGATTTTGTAATGCACAGTACTACAAAGTACATTGGTGGCCACTCTGATGTAGTTGGTGGCGTGGTTGTAACCAATCATGAGGAATGGAAAGAAAAGCTTGACTTTGCTCGTATGGCAATCGGCCTAAACCCTAGCCCTTTTGATAATTGGCTAACCACCAAAGGACTTAAAACTTTAGGCATTAGAATGGAACGCCATGCGGCTAATGCTGATAAAATAGCCCATTACTTTAATGAGCACCCTAAAGTTAAAAAAGTGTTTTATCCTGGGTTGCCCTCTCACCCAAACCACGAAGTAGCTCAAAAGCAAATGAGTGGTTATAGCGGAATAATTTCGGTTGAATTTGACCTCACCTTAGAGCAATCAATGAAGCTAGTTTCTTCCTTTAAACTATTTACATTGGCGGAAAGCCTCGGTGGTGTAGAATCATTGGTAGATCACCCTGCAAGTATGACGCACGCTTCTATACCAAAAGAAGATCGCGAGAAAAATGGACTCTCTGATGGACTTATCCGTTTCTCGTGTGGCATTGAAGATGTGGAAGATTTGATTGAAGATTTGGATACTGT
>CAZQWZ010000151.1:0-6542 GCA_964596935.1 uncultured Roseivirgaceae bacterium | reverse complement strand
CAATGAATATAAAGATTACATCTTAGGTTTTATATTTTATAAATTCCTATCAAACAAAGAATTACAGTTTCTTGAAAAAGAAGATTTTACGGAAGAAGATATAAAATCACTCAAAGAAGAAGATGCAGAAACGGTAGCTTATATCAAAAAAAACATAGGCTATTTTATTGCCTACGATGACTTATTTAGTACCTGGATTGAGAAAGGAAAAGATTTTGATGTATCCGATGTTCGAGATGCATTATCTGCTTTTAGTAGATTGATTAGCCCTGTGCATAAAAAATTATTTGATGGTGTTTTTGATACCCTACAAACTGGATTAAGTAAACTAGGAGAAAGTGCTGCCAAGCAAACAAAATCAATTAGCGACCTATTACACTTAATCAAGGACATCCCTATGGATGGCAGACAAGATTATGATGTACTTGGGTTTATTTATGAATACCTTATCGAAAAGTTTGCAGCCAATGCTGGTAAAAAAGCAGGTGAGTTTTATACACCGCACGAGGTTTCTGTTTTAATGTCAGACATTGTAGCCGATCATTTAAAAGACAGAAAAGAAATTCAAATATACGATCCTACGAGTGGTTCTGGTTCTTTACTCATTAACATAGGTACGAGTATAGCCAAGCACATGGATGATGATGATAACATCAAATACTTTGCGCAAGAGTTAAAAAAAAACACTTACAACCTTACTAGAATGAATCTAGTAATGAGAGGTATATTACCCAACAATATTGTAACCCGAAACGGGGATACATTAGAAGACGATTGGCCATACTTTGACGAGAATGACCCCATAAATTCTTACAATCCGCTATATGTAGATGCCGTAGTATCAAACCCTCCCTATTCTCAAAAATGGGATTCTGATAACAAAGACGCTGACCCTAGGTATTCGAGATTTGGGTTAGCTCCAAAAACAAAAGCTGATTACGCCTTTTTACTACACGACTTATTTCACATTAAACCCGATGGTATAATGGCGATTGTACTACCGCATGGTGTACTCTTTCGTGGTGGCGAAGAAGGTAATATTCGTAAAAACTTAATAGAAGCCAATCATTTAGATGCTATTATTGGCTTGCCTTCGGGTATCTTTTTTGGGACAGGAATACCTACCGTTGTACTCATTTTAAAACAAAAACGTAAAAACAACGATGTACTAATTGTAGATGCTTCTAAAGGTTTTGTTAAAGACGGAAAGAACAACAGACTAAGAGCTTCGGATATTAAACGTATTGCCGATACGGTTCGTGATAGAATAAGTACTCCCCAATTTTCTAAACTAGTAGAAAGAAAAGCCCTTCGTGAAAATGATTACAACCTAAATATTCCTAGATATGTAGACTCTTCTGATGCAGCAGAAAACTGGGATATTTATGCTTCTATGTTTGGTGGTATCCCTGTTAATGAAATAGACGCGTTGGAAACCTATTGGACAACTTTCTCAAACCTAAGAGAAGCGTTGTTTACTAAAAAAACGGAAGCAAATTATAGTTTAAAAAACGATAATATAAGTGAAGTAATAGCAGAGCATAAAAGTGTAAAAGAATTTACCAAACAGTTTAATACGGATTTTAACGATTTTAACGATTTCCTAAAAAAAGAGCTGTTAACCAATATAGAAACCATACAAGTAGCAAAAGAAAAAACGGTTTTAACCAACGACATTTTTAAGCGATTAGAAAATATAGATTTAATAGACAAATATGAAGCCTATCAATTGCTAGACGATAAATGGGAAGGTATCAATGTAGATTTAGAAATCATACAAACCGAAGGTTTTACCGCTACTAAAATAGTAGATCCTAACCTGGTGCTTAAAAAGAAAAACGGAAAAGAACAAGAAATACAAGAGGGTTGGATAGGACGTATTATGCCTTTTGATTTGGTGCAAGAAATTTATTTAAAAACAGAGTTAGAAAACCTTAATACGAAAGAAAATCGCCTTACTACTATTGCCAGCGAATACGAAGAAACACTTGATTTACTAAGCGAAGAAGAAAAAGAAGAAGAAACCATAAACGAAGCAAAAGATGCCTTTGTAAATGCAAAAGTGATTGCAGCAGCCAAACAAATAAGGGCGGAAGAAAAGAAAAATGGGGCTTATTCATCTGAAAGCTACGAAGCCAACATACTTGCCATAGACACACTTATTGAAGAAGAAAAAGCTCTAAAAAAACAACTAAAAACAGCCGCAGCAGCATTGCATATAAAAACCAAGGAAACTATTGAAGCCCTTACCGATGCTCAAGTAATTAACTTGCTAGAAGTAAAATGGGTACAACCAATAGTTAGCACCATACACCAATTACCTGTTACCCTAATAAAGGAATTGCACCATAAAATAAATACCCTAGCTCAAAAGTATGCCACTACTTATGCTCATGTAGCCCAAGAAATTAAAACTGCAGAAAACAACTTGTCTACCATGATAAACCAACTAGAAGGCAAGGTTGCTGATATGGAAGGACTAAATGAACTTAAATCTTTGCTAAATGGGGAATAAAAAAAATAGTCCAGAAGTGAGGTTTAATAGTTTTTCGGAGGATTGGGCTAATCAAGAATTGGGAGAAATTGCAAATTTTTCAAAAGGACGTGGATATTCAAAAAGTGATTTGGTCGAATTTGGAAATCCAATCATTTTATATGGAAAACTTTACACAAGATATCAAACTGTATTTACTGATATTGATACGTTTGCTTTAGTAAAAGAAGATTCTGTTTTTAGCACAGGAAAAGAGGTGATTGTTCCTTCCTCAGGAGAAACTTCAGAAGATATAGCAAGAGCATCCGCAGTGGCTAGTTCTGGAATATTGTTAGGTGGTGATTTAAACATTATATATCCAACAGATTGTATTAATCCTGTTTACCTAGCGTTAATATTATCGCATGGAAAAACATACAAAGAGTTAATTACAAAAGCACAAGGTAAATCAGTTGTTCATTTAAGAAATTCTGATTTGGAAGAAGTAGTAATTAGCTTCCCTTCACCCCAAGAACAAACCCAAATAGGAGACTACTTCCAAAACATAGACCAGCTCATCAACCAACAGCAACAAAAACAAGATAAGTTGCTTGTTCTAAAAAAAGCAATGCTTGCTAAAATGTTTCCAAAAGAAGGAGCTAATGCCCCTGAAATTAGATTTAAAGGGTTTAGTGAGAAGTGGGAAGAGAAGGCTTTGGGGGAGATGGCAGAGTGTTATTCTGGTGGTACGCCTAGTGTTGGTATTGCTCTTTACTATGGTGGTGAAATTCCTTTTATTAGGTCTGGTGAAATTAATTCTAATTCAACAAAACTGTTTATTACTGAAAATGGCTTAGATGATTCTTCTGCAAAGTTAGTTGAGAAGGGTGTTATACTTTATGCTCTTTATGGAGCTACAAGCGGAGAGGTTGGAATTTCGAATATAAATGGAGCTATAAATCAAGCGGTTTTAGCGATAAAAACGAAAAATAAATATGACTCTAAATACCTTGCTCAATGGCTAAGAAAACAAAAGAAATCAATTGTTAATACATACATTCAAGGTGGGCAAGGAAATTTATCTGGTAGCATTGTAAAAGACTTAGAAGTTAACGCTCCATGTGAAAAAGAGCAACAAAAAATCGGAGACTACTTCCAAAACCTAGACAACCTAATCAATCAAAACAAGGAACAGCTAGCCAAACTAAAACAGCTAAGGAAAGCCTGTTTAACCAAAATGTTTGTATCAACCCCAGCCTAATAAAAAACACACGATGATATTGTTTAAAAAAGAATCCGAATTTGAGAAAGCCCTCATACAAGCGTTATCTACCAAAGGTTGGGAAAGTGAGGTAATAAAAAACCCTAGCGAGCAAGATTTGCTTGATAATTGGGCAACTATTCTTTTTGAAAACAATAGAGATATAGACCGCCTAAACGACCATTCGCTTACCGATGGCGAAATGCAACAAATAGTAGAGCAAATAAATACACTAAGAACCCCACTAAAATTAAACGGATTTATAAATGGTAAAACGGTGTCTATTACCAGAGACAACCCAAAAGACACCCTGCATTTTGGTAAAGAAGTAAGCCTGAAAATATACGATAGGCACGAGATTGCAGCAGGGCAAAGTAGGTATCAAATAGTACAGCAGCCACAGTTCAAAACCAAGTCTAACATACTCAATAACAGACGGGGCGACCTTATGCTGTTGATTAACGGAATGCCGTTAATCCATATCGAACTAAAAAGGAGTGGCGTATCCGTAAGTCAGGCATGCCACCAAATAGAAAAATATTCGAGAGAAGGCATATTTTCTGGGTTGTTTGCTTTGGTTCAAATTTTTGTAGCCATGCAGCCCGAAGAAACCAAGTACTTTGCTAACCCTGGCCCAGACGGAAAGTTTAATAAAAGCTATTATTTTAATTGGGCAGATTTTAACAACGAACCCAAAAACCATTGGAACGACATCGCATCTTCTTTGCTATCTATACCAATGGCACATCAGCTTATTGGCTTTTACACCGTGCCAGATGCTACTGATGGCGTACTAAAGGTTATGCGTAGCTATCAGTATTTTGCTGCCAATGCCATATCCGACAAGGTGGCAAAAACCGATTGGAAAAGCAAACATGCTTTGGGTGGGCATATTTGGCACACCACAGGTTCGGGCAAAACCATGACCAGTTTTAAATCGGCACAGCTTATTGCCAATTCGCAAGATGCCGATAAGGTTATTTTTCTGATGGATAGAATAGAGCTAGGTACACAATCGTTAAAAGAATACCGAGGTTTTTCGGACGATAATGAGGCTGTGCAAGCCACCGAAAATACAGGTGTTTTAATCTCAAAGCTGAAAAGTAACGACCCTGCCAATACCTTAATGGTCACTTCTATACAAAAGATGAGCAACATCAATGACGATGAAGAGGAAGGATTGAATGCTCATGATTTAGAAATAATGAGTAGCAAACGTGTGGTGTTTATTGTAGATGAAGCACACCGTTCCACCTTTGGAGATATGCTTATCACCATAAAATGCACCTTCCCTTCTGCTATATTTTTCGGTTTTACAGGTACGCCTATTCAAGAAGAAAATCAAAAGAAAATGAATACCACGGCTTCGGTATTTGGAGACGAACTACACCGATATAGTATTGCCGATGGTATCCGAGATGAAAATGTATTGGGTTTTGACCCTTACAAAATATTGACCTATAAAGACCGAGATTTAAGAAAAGCCGTTGCCTTAGAAAAAGCCAAAGCTAAAGACGAAACCGAAGCACTTTCTGACCCCAAGAAAAAAGCAGTCTTTAACAAATTCATGAATACCGTTAAGATGGCTGGAAAGGTAGATGGTTCGGGTAAGTATGAACTAGGAATAGAAGACTATTTGCCAACATCGCAATACGATAGAGACGAACACAAACAAAAAGTAGTTGAAGATATTTTAGAAAATTGGACGGTGCTAAGTCAAAACGGAAAATTTCACGCCATTTTCGCTACCCACAGTATTGCAGATGCTATTGATTATTACCAACGTATCAAGAGCCACAAGCCAGAACTAAAAATAACAGCCCTCTTTGATCCTAACATTGACAACAATGGTAGTTCTGCTTACAAAGAAGATGGATTAGTAGAAATTATGGAAGATTATAACGAACGGTACAAGCAAGATTTTAATCTAGCCAATCATGGAAAATTTAAAAAAGATATTGCAGCAAGATTAGCACACAAAGAACCTCACGTAAGAATTGGAAATGCACATGAAAAGCAACTTGATTTGCTAATTGTAGTGGATCAAATGCTCACAGGTTTCGATTCTAAATGGCTGAATACATTATACATAGATAAGGTATTAAAATACGAGAATATTATTCAGGCGTTTTCACGAACCAATCGTCTTTTTGGCCCGGATAAACCACACGGTACAATTCGTTATTATCGTTTGCCACATACTATGGAACGTAATATAGACGATGCAATAAAATTATATTCTGGAGATAAGCCGATTGGATTATTTGTAGAGCATTTAGATTTTAATTTGAATGCTATGAATGCGGTTTTTGATGATATATCGCAATTGTTTGTCCTTGCAAAAATTGAAAATTTTGAAAAAATACCTAACGATGTATCTGAAAGAGGACGGTTTGCTAAACTATTCAAATCACTCAATGATTATCTTGAAGCAGCAAAAATACAAGGGTTTAATTGGGATAAATTAAACTATGAATTTGGCAAAGGAAAAGGAAAAAAGACGGTAGCGTTAAGTTTTGATAAAAACACCTATTTAATCTTGGCTCTGCGTTATAAGGAGCTATTTAGTGAAGGAACTGGTGGAGGTGGAAGTACCGATATACCTTATGAAATAGATGGTTATTTAACCGAAATAGATACAGGTAAAATTGATACGGATTATATGAACTCACGTTTTGATAAGTACTTAAAAATACTTAAAAACAAGGCTATTGATAAAGAAGATATTCAAAACACTTTAAATGAATTACATAAATCCTTTGCTTCATTAACACAAGAAGAACAAAAGTCTGCAAATATTTTCCTTCA
>CAZQWZ010000150.1:0-6545 GCA_964596935.1 uncultured Roseivirgaceae bacterium | reverse complement strand
ATGCCCGTACAGGCGAAGTACAAGGAGAACGACCTTGGAGTGTAATTAAAATTGTATTGGCTGTTATTGGTGTAGCCGTAGTGGTTGGTAGTTTATACTTACTATTTGCCCAATAGGTTAAGTGCTAATTTAACGGTGTAATTCCGACAGGTTTTCTTTTGAAAACTTGTCGGAATTTTTGCTTAATAGGCAGGGCATTGTTCAGAGAATATTCTTATTAATCGATTCCAATAACCTTCAGTTCTACCCTTCTATTGGTAGCTCTGTTTTCCTCGCTATCATTTAATACTATTGGCTTTTCTTCGCCATAGCCAACACTTTTCATTCGCTCTTTAGCAATATTTTTCTGTATTAAATAATCTTGAACACTAAACGCTCTTTTATTTGATAAGATTAAATTCCATTCAGAAGTACCAACATCATCAGAATGGGCAGATATTTCGATACTTATGTTGGGGTTTAGCAGCATAAAATCACGCACTCTATCAAGTTCTAATAAAGAGCTTGAAGATAGCTGTGATGAGTTAGAACTAAATGAAATATTATTTAGAACTAGGTTAACACCTACAGCAAGTGGAGCTACCGGAATTTCTAAATTTTGGAGGGTTGGCGTTTCGCCATCTTCAACTATTGGCACGTTTATTCTAGTGGTAGATAGCAAATACCCACGGTCCCCAGAAGTTAGCACCTCGTACTGATCTCCTTGCCTTAGATGAAATGTTTCATCTGTAAACCCTTCAATTATTTCATCTTTATTACTGTTTTTTAATGTAAGTTTTGATCTTAACTTTCGTTTAGAAGTAACATCTTTTACATTAAAGTTATAGGCGATCGTTTTAGGAGCTAAATAAAGTTTTAGATTTAAATCAGTATTAATAGCTGTGTTTACCTCAATAGTATCTGAAGCAAATAGTTCTGCAGATGCCACAATGCTATATATTTTATTAATATCAAGTGCCAAGTTCGAACCTGTTGATTCATAATCGATTATTTTGAAATTAGAAAACACACCACCATCTTCTAAAATATGTATGGTTGCTGGCATTGGGGTATTTAAACCTTTATCATAAACTACTAAACCTAAATCTGCATCAGATTTTAAATTAATGGTTTTTAGTTCTTCAAGATATTCACTCATATAATACAAATCGTAATCGAACGATTGTGTTAAATATTCATCTACCACAAACTCTACTTTATAATTTCTGCCTCCATTTAAAACCACATTAAAACGCCCATGTTCATTGGCATGTAAAACCGAAATTACTTCGAGGTTATTCGCATCTTTTATTATGATTTGAGCCGCCAAACCTTCTCCAGATTTGTAATCTTTAACATAACCCACGATACTGGCGTTTAAAAATTGGCGGTACTCAGGCGCTATACCTACGGTATAAAGGTTGCCTTCCGAATTAAAATACATAATATCGCCCGAAGCAGGAATGGAAGGAGATAAGTTATTAAATTCAGTATTTACATAATCCAAGGCTACGGGTTGCCCCCAGCTTCCATCTATTTGTATTTGCGATTGGTAAAAGTTGAATTTCCCTTTTTCGCCTGCTGTTAAAGCAGAAAACAGGAGTGTTCTATTATCTGCCATAATTTTAGGGTCTCGCACACAACCTGTATTTATTTGGCTCGGAAGTAACTCTGGAGGCATCCACTCGCCTTGTATCGTTTTTTCTGATACCCAAATGCTAAAGCAGTTTTCCTTGTTTTTCTTATCGTATGAATAGTCTTCGTTAAATCGAATAAAGTAAATATTTCTTTCATCAGAAGAAATGGATGAAAACCCTTCGAAAAATTCATCGGTATTTATAGTGCCCATAAATTTTTGGGGTGCACTCCAACCGTCATCTTCAAGTGTAGAAAAGTAGATATCTTCAGATTCAGAAACACCTTCGATAAAAGCAGTATAATACAAAGTGTTTCCATCAAAACTTAAATTAGGGCCTCCAATAAAATCACAAGCGTTGTTAATTCTATCAATAGGTTTTGGGTCGGCCCAATTACCTTCTTCATCTTGTTCTGATTGATAAAGCATCCACTTGTCATCTGTTCTGTCCGATTCGAATATGAGAATTTTCCCATCGGCACTTATGGTGGGTGCAAACTCCGTGCTTTTATCGGTATTTACATTGGGTACTATTACAGGGGTTTCTTTTACTACTTCGGTAGTGTTTTCCTCTTGTGCCCAAGCTGAAATTGTAAATAATGTAAAGAAACTGATGAAAGATAATTTAATGCCTAATTTCATGTTGTTATATTTTTCTCAAAGTTCTGATAGTTATACTAAAAATAAAATCCTCATTTCTAGGTATTTTTTATGTAAATATTGATTGCTATTTAATTTCGGTTAAGTTCTAATAACAACAGAAAAATACCGTCATCCTGAACTCGTTTCAGGATCTGAGAATAGTATTTTGATAGATCCTGAATTAAATTCAGGAAGACAATCCATTTAATTCGCTGTAAACCTCATTAAATTGCTGTATTGTTTTGTTTTGAAATTAACCTTAATTACCAATAATTACAAATGCACCCCAATAATAGGGGTTGTTATACTTCTTCTTAAGCTCTTGCTGTGCAAGATTTAGTGCTTCAAACTTATTTATGCCATCAAACAAGTTTTTATAGTAAAGCACCATTAATTCTTTGGTAGTTTGGTCATCCACTTTCCAAAGGCTCATTAAAATACTTTTAGCTCCGGCAATTACAAATGCACGTTGCAAGCCATATACTCCTTCTCCATTTTTAACCTCGCCCAAGCCTGTTTCGCAAGCAGAAAGTACTACCAATTCAGTTTTTGATAAATTAATGTTTACCACTTCTAAGGCTGTAAGTATTCCATCTTCTTCGTTAAGCGAGCCACTAAAGGATATATGATCTCCTCTAAAGTGTTTTTCAGATCCAGAAAATAACAAACCCGATCTCATAAGAGGGTTGTTTCCGATTGTGTAAACATCTTCGGATTGAGATTTGTCTTCTAAGAAAAAACCGTGAGTAGCAATGTGGATAATACTGGGAGAATCCATCTTTTTAATGTTTGCCTCACTAGCGCCTTTGCCAACTAATTGGATGGAACTTATATTTTTAGTTTGAGCTAAACTATCAATTAAATTTATTTCTACACGTGTATTGGGCAGAGGATTTATAGCATAAATATCGTTTCCTTTTTGTGCAAAAAGAGGATCGCCAATAAGGTTTATGGTAAAGTTGTTGTTAAATTGTAAAGGGTTCGGTTTTTCTGTTAACTCAATGGTGTTGGTAACATTATGAATGGTTAATTCTTCTAAAACATGCTTTTTGCTAGTCGTATTATAAATAGAGCTAATGTTGATTTTATTGTAGATTCCATCACTTGACAAATATATTTTACTTGCATTTTTAAGCTCATCATTTATAGGCTTCCAGTAAATTTTATACGAGCGAGTATCATTTAGTTTGTACTTTATGCTGTTTATGTAAAATTTAAAAAGCTTGTTTTCAAGCTGGTTCCCATTATGAATAACTACAATTTTGGGGTAAGTAACTTCAGGTGTAATAATTAAAGCTGCATACCAAACAGAATCACTTTTAATATTCTTTTTAAGCCGAATAATCTCTATGGCCGCTTCATTTGCTTGCAAGCCTTTCTTAACTGTTTCCCATTGTTTTTTAGTATTGGAACCTGTAGTAGAAAACAACTCTGTTTTAAGAGATAATTCTTTTTCAAGCGCATTCGCTTCTTCTTCAATAGCAGCAATAGAAATACCAGCTAATGCTAGCTCCTTTTTAGGAACACTGTAGTATTTAGCAAGGCTTTTTTTCTTATCAACCCACTGCTCATATACATGTAAAAGTTGCGAATTGTTAGACCGAGCGATACTTTTTCGCATAGATTTAGAAGAGCTTAAAAGAATGGCTTTGTGATTTATTTGGAAGTTATACAACTCCCCTGTTATGGTTGGGTCTATAGCTGAATACTCAATGGCAAAATCTTGAAAAGCGGTAAAGGCCTCTTGGATTTTCGAGTAGTATTTGCTTTTTTCTTCTTCGCTTAAATATGGGAAAAAGCTGTGAATTTGAAAATCATATTTCTCGATAACGGCCTTAAAGTATTTTTTTGCTTGTTCATTGGCTTCCATTTTTTGCATAAGAACAGCCATATTATACAAGGCGTAAATATAATCTGGGTGCTTGTCTCCCAATTGTTTTTCTCGGGCATCTAGCACTACCGTAAACACCTCTCTTGCTTGTTTGTAATCATAGGTTTCTTGCAGCATTACCCCCAAATTATGAAGCTTATTTATATATGAAATGCTGTTTTCAAGGCCATTGGCTTTATCTATATTAATGGCTTCTTCCAATAGTAACTTGGCTTTATCAAGTTCTCCATTTTTAGAATAGGCATTGGCAATATTCTGTAATGCTGTGGCATAATAGGGATGGTTTTTACCGTAAAGCAATTCATAATTTGTGAGGGCTTCATTAAGTAAATTTATGGCATCCTCATAATTTCCTCTGCTTTGGCTAAGTGTAGCCAAATTTTGAATTATATCTACTTGTAACTTAGGATTAGATTTAGCGTAATCTTTTGCCTTATTATAATAGACTGTTGCTTTTTCGTAATTACCTATAGTTTGCTGAAAAATGGCATACGAATTATAAGCTCCAGCAAATGAACTTGCCGTTGTAGTTGAGTTTATCTCAAGGTTAGCAATGGCTTTTTTATAATACTGTTCAGCCAACGTGTACTCACCTAAAATAACATGTATTCTGCCTAGATGAACTAAGTTTTCACCATAATTAATGCTTTTTTGTTGAGATGTTTTTGTTAGATAGTCATCAATTTGTATGTGAGTTTCTAGTGCTTTTTTTGCTTTCCCAAGGTCAAGATAAACTTTTGCAGCCACTTGTTGGTACTCTAATAAAGCGGGATATGCTGCTTTTTTGATTAAGGCATTTAAGATAACAACGGCTTCGAGGTTATATCCGCTTACTTGTAATAGTATGGCGTAGGTATAAGCTAATTTGGCTTGAAACGTATCGTCTAGATTGTCAATAGTGTTCTCATAAGCAGTTTTTGCTTCTTCTAATTGATTTATTTCTAAATAGATATTTAGCATATCTACTAGGATATTGTATTTCAAATTATACGATTCATCAAGTGAATTAGAAATCTCATGTGCTGTAATTAAACTTGTAATTGCCTTGCTGCCGTTTCCTTTACTTTGATAAATTTTTGCTTTAACTAAGTTGGCTTCAGCCTCCTTTGCTTTCTTTGGGGTTGTCCCAAAAATTTGAATACAAGTGTTTATAGAATCAATATTTGCTTTGCCATTTAATTTTAAATTAACTCTGGTATTAAGTAGTATAAACTCAGCTAAAAGCAAATCGTTATTTGAGGTTGACGAAAGTTGAGATTCAATTTTTCTTAAGGTGTTTTTTGCTTCAACAAGTTCGCCATTTAGGTATTTTTTATATGCTAGCGATAATTGGCTAACCGTTAAATTTTGGCTTGGTATTTTAGTGGAAATAAGTGCTTGAACACTATCAGATTTAGCCACCTCTTCTGTTTTTATATACACCAAAGCCAATTGCGTGTTTAGCTCTTCTAGCTCTGGCACGGTAAACCCTAATTGGGTATAGGTTAAACTTGCAATCTCATAAGCTTCTTGTGCTTCTTTAAAGTTGCCTAAACTGTAATTAACCAAAGCAAGGCCTTCAGCAGTTTCAGCATATAATTGTTCGCTTTGTAAATCGTTATTTTCTAAAATATCTTTTAATCCAATAAATGATTTTAGAGATAAATCAAGCTTATTATTATGATAATAGGCTTGGCTTATCGTTAGTTGATTCATCAAATAATCTTCTGCTCCACCATCAATTGTTAGCAAGTATTTATTGGCTTCAGTTAAGTAGAAAATAGCAGAATCAGGTTTTTGAACCATATAATAGGCGTAGCCTAAATCAGATAAATGCTGGTTGTGTTCTAAATCAGCTGCTTGGTATAATTCTTTACCTATGTTAATAATAGTGTTTAATTGTGGGATAGCCTTTTCATAAGATCCTTCTCCAAGGTAATTATTAGCAAGGTTGTTTAGGGAACCAATATATACCGAATCTGGCACTGACTCGGTGAGGCAAATTTTAATTTCTTGTTTGCTATATTCAACTCCTTTGGCATATAAACCGGCATCGTTGCAAGTAGCACTTAATACTTTTAAGGTATAAAGTTTTTCCATAGCATTAGATGCTAAATCGAGCGTTTTTTCTCCTTCGGAAATGGTGTTTTCGTAATCGGAATTGTAGTAGAATTCGAGGGTGGTGTTATAGGAAACTTGCCAGCTTTGAGCATAAACGCTTATCGTACTAAATATTATAAACAAGGAAACAAGTAAAAATGTAACTCTTTGTTTAAGCCAATTCTGCTTTGAAACAACCATCTAATAAAATTTAAAAGTGCCTAATAGAATATTTAAAGATATGAAGAAAAAAACATAGGGCGGATAATTATTCTTCAACCCAGTGCAACACATCCTTTATTACACTCCAATTTTTTT
>CAZQWZ010000149.1:0-6653 GCA_964596935.1 uncultured Roseivirgaceae bacterium | reverse complement strand
GATAATTATTCTTCAACCCAGTGCAACACATCCTTTATTACACTCCAATTTTTTTTAGGTTGAGTAACCTGTTTACCAAGAATCCAATGATCGTATAATTTATCTATTTTTCCTTGCTTAGAAATAACAATGATCCAATTATTCACATATTCAATAAATTCATAGCTTTCGGCACCTACAGGGTAAACAACAGGTATAGTAACTGGTTCGGGTAGCGGATTTACAACTTTAAACTCTGGGTGAAGAAGCGTGTAATAGGCCCCTGATTGAGCACTCGTAATCAATGCATCCGCAATTATAGAATCCTTCTCAATAAACTCTGCAATTGAATTGATTTTAA
Organism: uncultured Roseivirgaceae bacterium; assembly: GCA_964596935.1. GTDB lineage: Bacteria > Bacteroidota > Bacteroidia > Cytophagales > Cyclobacteriaceae > JAKISE01. The sequence continues at coordinate 6,313 of CAZQWZ010000149.1, read as the reverse complement.
CAGCTCCTGTTTTAGGTAAGTACGATTGCATAAGATCAACAAATTCTGGCCGTGTAACATAAGCAACTTTAATAGTGTCTAATTGCGAGGCACTCTCAAAATTTTTCAAATTACTACTTTGTGATTTCGTTAATAGTGCTAAGTTTAAATCGAGATAAGAATGAGATACATCTATGTTTTTTATTAACTCACTTGACAATGGAACACCAGACATGATAATGTCGTAATAATCGTTTTTAAGTTCGCTGTGCATATTATTTGCGGTTACAGGCACTAAGACTAGCTTCGCATTTAACGATTGAGCCAATAATTTAGCCATTTCAATATCTAGCCCAATGAGCTCTCCTTGGTTATTTCTATAGCTAAAGGGTAAGTAATTATTTATATAACCCACGCGTAAAATCCTTCTTGATCTAATACGGCTTAGGCGCGATTGCCATGTACTAATTTTTACAGGGCTAGGTCCTGCTTTTTTTAATTCTATAACGCTTACATCACTTTTAAAGCGAGGAGGAATTTGACCAATAAGTTGATCGTATTTATAAGCATCCTTTAATGAGTATGCTAAATACTTTCTAACTCCGTAAATGGATACAACATATAATACAACCGATAAAATAGCCCAAGAAATAATTTTTTTGCTATTAAACTTATACAACCCTTGACTAATGGAAGTGGCCAACAACGTTAATGTAATTAGATGCATAGCACCTAACACTACCCTAATTCTATCCGTATAAACACTAGAAACAAAAAACAGTTGAAACAAATCTTTTGGAATTTCCATTAGATCTAGCATAAAAGGGATACCCGTAACCGGAGCTATAAAACTAGATAGTAAGCCTGCAAAAAGAAAAATAGGCATATCTGCAAAATCAAAAACCTCTCCAGAAAACCACCCTGCAAAGGGTACAAAAATTAGAATAATGAGCGTGCCCAAATTGGGAAAAGGGTATGCCAAAGGCATTAAGATATCAGTTGCTCGAATAGTATCTTCATTATCTAGATTTTTGCTTTTAAATAACTCATCAAGGTTATCTATCAGTTGCGGGAGCACTACAATTATTTTGCCTGTTGCAAAAATGGTGAGCAAAGTAGCTCTGGTAAACTTAAAAACTTCACTATATTTAAATGGAGTTACTGCTGCAATTAAACCTGGTAATACCCATAGGGTCATAATTAATACAGCAACGGTGTATATAAGAATATAGGATTGAAGCTTGCCGAGTTCTTCCCAAGAAATAGTGCCAACGGTAGCAGCAGCAATAGCAAAAACACCAATAGGTGTAAGTTTTATTATTAGTTTATTTACTTGGTTTAATGCTTTGTTAATAACATTTAAACTCGATAAAAAGCCTTCCTTATTTGGCACTTTCATTAAGCCCAAACCTACAATAATGCTAAAAAGTACAATGGCAGGCACTTGGCTAGCCGATAATGAATAAAATGGATTTGATGGAATGTATAAACTTAGAAAATCCAGGCTTTCTTGTGGCTCAACAAAAGCAGGGCTAAAAAAACTGCTTGATTGCCATTCTGGGAAAGCAAACTGCAAAACAAAAAGATTTATCAACCCAAAACTGATTAATACTGCTAGCACCTTAATGCCTATTGTAATAAGCTTTTTACCAGTATCTAACGAAAGCCGTCCAATATTTTCTATGAGCGAAAATACGATGTAAGGCAGTACTGTCATCTGCAATAAACCAATAAAAGCTTGGCCCGCATAATCGAAAGGGTAAGCGTAGTCACCTAAAAACAAACCGGTTAATCCACCCCCAAAGAGGCCAAGGAGTATTTTATTACTTAGTGTAAGTGGGAGTTTTATTCTAAAAAATGAGCTCATAATTATTTGGTTGCACTAATTTATCTTCAAAAAAGGGGAAATCGCTATCTGCTTTAAAATTTGTTTTAATACACTTTCTGGCTTTGCTTTAATTCCTTTATAAATCCTACTATTGTAGTATGATTGTTAGGGTATTAATTATTGTTTCTCTTTCAGCCTTTTTATTAGGCTGCTCTTCTATTAAAAAATCTATTATAGAAGTGGCAGATCAATACCAATACCATCCTGGGTTTTACCTCTACGACCCTGTTGCAAAAAAGGAGCTTATTGCACTAAATGAAGATAAGTATTTTACACCTGCCTCAAACACGAAGGTATATACCTTCTACTCTTCACTACAAGTATTGCCCGATAGTATGCCCTCTTTTAGGTATGTTAAAACCGACACGGCACTTTTTATTTGGGGCTTGGCAGATCCAAGTTTTTTAAACGATAAATTAATGCAGGGAGATGGTTATTCCTTTTTAGCAAGTGCTCCTAAAATTTATTTTTCTAACGCCAATTTTATTGCACCAAGGTTTGGTGCTGGGTGGGCTTGGGACGATTATAATGGCAATTATTCTCAAGAAAGAACGGCCTTTCCTATTTATGGCAATTCGGTTATTTTTAACATTGATAGTACAACACGAGAACTGCAAGTGCAGCCATCCATATTTATGGATTCGGTGATAATTACCGAGGGCGATAAATACAGTATTACTAGAAAAGAATTTAGCAATGTATTTGAATGGGATACCACTGCGTGTACTAGCTGTGAAAGGCTTCGCCCTATTTATTTTGGTAAAAACCACTTTCAAAAACTACTTTCTGATACCTTAAAAGTTGATGTGCAAATTATGGATTTACCTCTTCCAGAAACTGCTCAAATCTACTACAGTATCCCCACCGATTCGGTATTAAAAGTAATGATGCAAGAGAGCGATAATTTAATGGCAGAACATTTGCTATTAAGTGTAGCAGCACAATTAACCGATACACTTTCAACTAAAATTGGTATTAGAGAAATGAGCGAAAAAATCAATGCTTTTGTGCCCGACAAATTAAATTGGAGAGATGGCTCAGGCTTATCGAGGTATAATTTATTTACGCCTCGTTCGATGGTGTTTTTATGGGATAAAATTTATAATGACATTGGCGAAGAAAGGCTCTTTAGCCTTATTTCAGTTGGAGGTAAAGTTGGAACAATAGAAAAATGGTTTAAGGCGGATACACCATATATATATGGCAAAACAGGCACCTTAAGCAACAATTTTAATTTAAGTGGTTTCCTAATTACAAAATCAGGAAAAAGGTTGATTTTTAGTTATATGAATAATAATTACACGGTTTCATCTTCAGATATTAAAAAAGAGATGGAAGTGATATTAAAAAAAGTATATGAGAAATATTAAAAATTTTACGTTTGCAATGCTCTTAAGCATTTTTAGCTTTCAACAAGCAGTTGCTTATCAAGGAGAGGTTGATAGCTTAGATATTAAAATTGGTCAAATGTTAATGGTAGGTTTTGGAGGAACTCAAATTGCTGATAACGACCCTTTACTAGCTGAGATAGCCAAAGGAAATGTAGGAGGAGTGATCCTTTTTGAAAAAAACATTAATTCGTCAGATCCATACCACCAGCTTAAAAGCCTAACTTTTACTTTGCAGAAATCAGCTAAAGTTCCCTTATTTATGGCCATCGATCAAGAAGGCGGCAGAGTTAATCGCTTAAAAACCAAGTATGGTTTTCCGCGGTCGGTTACAGCAGCCTATTTGGGTAAACTAGATAATGAAGATTCTACTCGATATTATGCACAAACTACAGCCGCAACTTTAGCGGGTCTGGGCTTTAATGTAAATTTTGCTCCTGTGTTAGATTTGGCTTCAAACCCCGATAACCCAATTATTGCAAAAATTGGCAGAGCCTACTCTGCGGATCCTATGCTTGTGGCCAAGCACGCAGGTATTATAGCTTATGAGCATACGCGTATGCACGTAATTACTGTTGGTAAGCATTTTCCTGGCCATGGTAGCTCAAAATCTGATACTCACAAAGGTGTGGCAGATGTTACTACTACATGGCAAGAAAATGAGCTTCAGCCCTACAAAATGCTCATTGATTCTGGTTTACTTAAAGGTGTGATGTCGGCACATATTGTAAATAAAAATTTGGATAAAAGTGGGTTGCCGGGTACACTTTCAGAAGTAATTTTGGAAGGCATTCTAAGGCAACGATTAGGGTTTGATGGCGTAGTTTTTAGTGATGATATGCAGATGCATGCCATTACCAAACATTACGGAATAGAGAAAGCAATAACTCTAGGAATTAATGCAGGGTTGGATGTTGTTATTTATTCAAATAATATAAATTCATCTAAGGATAGAAGTTTTGATTACCTGCACGCACTTATTAAAAAACTAGTACTTGAAGGCAAGATTAAGCAAGCCAGAATAGACCAATCTTATGCGCGCATAATAAAGTTGAAAAGAGAAATGTTATAGATAAAACGTTATTGCTGCCTGCCCAAGGCAAGGCGGGCGAAAGCAGGAATCTGTACAATATTATAAGATAATTTAATGAATAACATAAAATCAATAGCCATATTTTGCGGCTCTAGCCTAGGAATAAACCCTGTTTACGAAGCAAAGGCCAAAGAGCTAGGAACTTATTTAGGTAGCAACAATTACCATTTAGTTTATGGTGGAGGCAATATTGGCTTAATGGGTGCTATTGCCAATGCCGCATTAGCAGTTGGAGGTGAAGTTACAGGAGTGTTGCCTCATTTTTTAAACAGAAAAGAAGTAGGCCACGTAGCTTTAAGCAATCTTATTTTGGTTGATTCTATGCACGAACGTAAGCAAAAAATAGAACAATTATCAGATGCATTTATAGCAATGCCAGGAGGGTTTGGCACACTTGAAGAAGTAGGCGAAATGCTAACGTGGGCTCAATTGGGTTTACACAAAAAGCCAATTGGCCTTTATAATATCAATGGCTTTTACAACCCATTACTAAACCAACTAGATGTAATGGTTAAAGAAGGTTTTTTAAAACCTCAAAACCGAGGCATGGTACTAACGGAAATTGAGCCAGAAGATCTCGTACAAAGTTTGCAAAATCATACACCTATAAGCGTACCTAAGTGGCTAAAACCCGATCAGTCTTAATACTATTACGTACGAAAATGAACGTACAATAAAATCCTAATTTCGTGCGATCATAGTATAATCGACTGTAATTGTACCGCTGGTTGGTTATTGTATTTTTCTAATAGTATGGTATTATAATTGAATCAATCATTTCGTGATTAAAAAAGCATTACAATCAACTCTGCAAGAGCTGCAAGCTTTAAACCTATCATTATGGGTACAGGTAGGAGGCATGTCTGCTTCAATTAGTTTTGGCATGTTGCTTTTTAGTCTTCACAAAGAATTGCATGCTAGTTGGGCTTGGATACTAATTTCGGTAATATCATTATTAATTGTTCTTTTCTCTGTTTCAACGTTTTCTATTTACTTGGCAAAAAAGGGTATTGGCAGTGCAGATAAACTTGGGTTGCGCAAAACATTGGGAGCCTCGGGTTGGAGATTGTTTCTTGAAATAGCAATAAGAACAACTTTATTGATCATTATTTCAATCATTTTGAGCATTGCATTAATTGATGCTGCTACTTTAATGGTTGGATTAAAATTTGAGTACATACTCAATAATATTGGCATAATTCAATTTGCGAGTTTGCTTCTCTTGGTATTTATTTTATCAGAAGGAGGGTTGTTTATTATTATGGCAGTTGCTCTGGCTCCTCAAATAAAAGCTAACATTAATGAAACTACCTTATATGAAAAATCAAGGTTTGAAAAAATCACGAAATGGCTCTCCATATTAAGTTTGGCACTAAATATTTTAATAGGCATATTAGTGATTGTATTAACCTTATTTTATGTTGAGGCCGTTGCGATCAAAATACTTATTTATACCTTTTATGCGTTGTTAATTGGTTGGTTCTATTTTAATAAACGTAGAAATCACTAGGCTATTAAGTTCTATATTTGATTTTCACAAGTGTATCAACTTATGCCATTTTTAAACGGATTAGGCTTTGGCTTAATACTCATACTTTCGTTAGGGCCAGCTTTCTTTTTGCTGGTGCAAACCAGTATCGAAAAAGGGTTTAAAAAAGCGGCCTTTATAGCTTTAGGAATCTCTCTTGCAGATATATTATTTGTAGTGTTAATAATGAAAGGAGTAACTTCACTATTAGAAGACCCTTCTATCAAATTTTGGGCTGGTATTATTGGAGTTATTCTACTAATATTATTCGGTCTTTTCTCATTTTTTAAAAAACCAAACTTATCATCAACAGGAACAAAGCCTACGCTAGATAGTAATTACAAAAGTTTTATAACTGGTTTTATATTTAATTTTTTCAACCCGTCAACCGTAGTTTTTTGGTTAAGCATAGTTTCTATTGTGCAAATTAATTTTGG
>CAZQWZ010000148.1:0-6656 GCA_964596935.1 uncultured Roseivirgaceae bacterium | reverse complement strand
CCTGTTAAAATACACGATTTAGAAGAGGAGGATAAAAAAATTATTGAAACCGAAATTGGAGGAGTCCTGCGTTCTGTCGAGTTTATTTTTAAGTCATCAGGGGTTAATAGGCCTTTGCAAACAGATGACAAGAGAGAAGACAATATCAATAAAACATTTTACCGCGATCAAATAAATAAGGTGGCCAATGCTCTAAAAGAGATTACCTATGGCATCCGATTTCCTAATCGAATAGAAAAAAAAGAGGTAAAAGAGTCGATACCAGATAGTAAAAATAAAGTTGAAAAAACTGCTGTGAAGGAGGTGCATAGTAAATCTATTGCGGTGCTTCCTTTTCGCAATTTAGCGCACGATCCTTCGCAAGAATATTTTGCAGATGGCATTACCGAAAACATCCTAATGGAGCTTGGCAGCTTAAGCGATTTACGAGTTATATCGCGTACTTCTGTTATGCGTTATAAAAACACCACCAAATCAGCCCCTGAAATTGCCCTAGAGTTAGGTGTAAAGTATATTTTAGAAGGCAGCGCACAGGCGCATGGTAATAAAGTTAGGATTAACGCACAGTTAATAGATGCCAATAAAGATGACACCATTTGGTCGAAGGTATTCGTAGAAAGCCTAGACGATATTTTTGAGATACAAAATAATGTTTCGGCAATAGTGGCAAAAGAGCTTCACAGTTCGATGGGTAAGGATGAAAAGGAGAAAATAAGTGAAGTTCCCACTAAAAATTTAGAAGCTTACGATCTTTTTCTCAAAGGGCGCCATGCCTTTAATCAATGGGGCGTAGATGGCTATAAAGCAGCAACTGAATATTTTAAGCAAGCCATTGCACTCGATCCAGACTTTAAATTAGCCTATTCCTACCTAGCCAGTTCTTATTCGGCACGCATGTCTTGGAATGGCGACCTTTCACCTGATGAAGCTTTGAAGCACATTAATCCGTATTTAAACGAAGCTTGGAAAAGAGGGCCCACTGATAATGATTACCTCACAAAAGCCTTTATCGCCTTATTTATTGATAAAGACTTTGAAGATTCCGAAAAATTGCTTCTAAAAGCAATTGATATCAATCCCAATAATGCAACCATTTTGTACACCTATAGCTATGTACTTCAAATAATGGGTCGTTTTGAGGAGGCGTTAGAGTTGGTGGCAAGAGCTAAGCTAATTGAACCTTTAACCGTAGCTTATTATAACTACCAAAGCCTTATTTTATACTTAATGGGCAAAAATGAAGAAGCAATAACCACCTTGCAAGAGGCCTTAAAGCTGTACCCAGCGGTTATTCGCCTCTATGATTTTTTGGCCAGAATTTACTTAACTGCAGGTAGGTTTGATGAAACAATTGAAGCGATAAAAACTGGGTTTTCTTCTTCCACCATAAGGCCTCCTTCGATGGTAGCCTATCTTGCAGCGGCTTACGTTGGGTTAAATCAACAGGAGAAGGCAACTACCTTATTAAACGAATTAATAGACCGTAGCCATGCCAATGAAAAGGGCGTAAATATCTATATTGTACATATTTATAATACCATGGGCGATGCTGCAAATGCGAATCTTTGGCTAGCCAATGCGAAGCAAACAAACGATGTGGATCTTATTTGGTGGCAGGTTGATCCACTCCTTAAAAATATAAGAGAGCAACAAGATCAGGGGAAAGAGCAACCTGATTTTGAAGCTGCAGAAAAGAAAATTATTGCTCTGCTAGAAGAAAAGATGCCCAAGTTGCCCTATCATAATATTACTCATATTTATGATGTGCTTAATGCAGCATTGGCAATTGCCAAAAGCGAACAAATAAGTGCCGATGAAATTAAATTACTGCGTTTAGCAGTTTTGTTTCACGATGCTGGGTTTACCAAGAGTGCAGCAAATCATGAAGCTACAGGAGTGGAAATGGCCAAAGAAATGTTGCCAAATTTTGGACTGAACCCAGATCAAATTGAGGCAATTTGCCAAATGATTTCAGCAACTCGCATACCACAATCTCCAGTAAGTAAACTAGGTAAAATTTTGTGCGATGCAGACTTAGATTACCTAGGCCGAGAAGACTTTTATGAAATAGGAAGAAAACTTTACGAGGAACTCAGCGAACAAGGGGTAGTTGAAACAGAAAGAGAGTGGAATTTGGTGCAAAAAACATTCCTAGAGTCGCACCGGTTTCATACCGAATTTAGTAAAGCAAATAGAGTGCCCATTAAACAAAAACGCTTGCAAGAAATTAGCGAAAAGTTAAAAAGCCGACCTAGATAAAAGGTGTTATGTACTCAATAAGCCAAATGCTGTTTTTCGAATAACTGATTAATAAGAAGTAGATGAAATTAACCAAAAAACAAGAAGCTAAACTTCTCAAAACCTATAAATCTTACTGGGATGGGTATTTGTCTGGTGATGTAAAAAACATGGCTAAATTGCTTGATGATAATTATACTCAGGTAGGAAGTGCTGAAGCCGAAGTGTTTTCAAATAAAAAAGATGCGGTTAAGTTTCTTCATGATACTATTGATCAGGTGGTTGGCCAAGTGGAAATTAGAAACCGATCAATCACGCTTGAATATCTTGATGACTATATCCTCGTCAACGATTTGTTTAATATATATGTTCTTACCGATGGAGAATGGGTGTATTATGCTAAATTAAGAGCTTTCACCCTGATGGCTGAGGACAAAGGAAAATGGAAATTTATCCACCAGCACTCTTCGGTGCCCGACATTCGCACGGAAGATGGAGAAAATATAGCCACGGATAAAATTGCAGCAGAGAATATTCAACTTCGGGATGCAATTAAAAGACGAACAGTTGAGCTGGAGAGCAAAAACCGCGAGCTGGAAATAGAAGCAGCATTGGAGCGCGTGCGTGCCCGAACCATGGCTATGCAAAAGACAGCTGACTTGCTAAAGGTTGGGGAGGTCTTATACAAAGAGATTGCCAAATTGGGTGTTGTTAATTTGACCAGCGGCTATGTTTTGATGGAAGAGGATGAAAAGATTGGTTGGAATTACAACTCAGATCCTGCCGATGGTACTATATTGGATGAGCCTGTTGGGGTTCCACATACAGAAACTGCTGTGATGCGTGCCATAACCAAAAGTTGGAAAAATAAAGAGCCTTATCACCTAATAGAATTAGACCCACAAAAAACCATTGCTCATCAAACATTCGTTGCCGAGCGCAGCATTAATTTCCCACATACAGCCGAAGAACTTATCTCATTTTCTCCCGAACGATTAATCTTACAGACCTTTAATTTTAAGGAAGGATATTTATTACTTGTTGGCGGTGAAAAACTAAACGATAGTCATGTTGAGATGATGATTCGTTTTACCAAAGTATTTGAACAAACCTACACCCGCTTCCTCGACCTGCAAAAAGCAGAAGGACAAGCTCGTGAATCTGAAATAGAACTGGCCCTTGAACGTGTACGTGCCCGTACCATGGCCATGCAGCATAGTGATGATCTACGTGAAGTTGTTCGTGTTATCTATGAACAATTAGACTCTCTAAATTTTGAAGTCAATTCCTGCAACCTCATTATTATGGATAAGCAATCTGATGATATGCAGTATTGGGTATCAGGAAACATACAGAAGATTTATCCTGAAAGTTATCATGTGTCAAATCTCAATCATCCTTACCTAAAAGCTCTTTTGGATGCCTGGAAGAGAGATGATGATTATGCTGTATTCGAATATTCTGGTAAAGAAAAAATAGGTTTTGATAAACTTTTTTTCACTCAAACAGGGTTTAAAAAGATCCCAGATCAGACAATTCAGCGTATTAAAAGCCTCAAAATGGTTACCTTGTCAACTGCTTTTTTCAATTATGGTGCACTACAGGTTATTAGGCCGAAACCTATTACGGCAGAACATGCAAAGACGCTTCAACGGATGGCCAAAGTGTTTGAACAAACCTATACCCGCTTCCTAGACCTTCAAAAAGCAGAAGAACAAGTGAGGGAAGCAAAGATTAATTTAGCGGTTGAGCGTGTTAGAGCAAAGGCACTGGCTATGCATAAGTCTGTAGAGATTATGGAAGTAGTAGCTAAACTTAAGGATGAAGTAATGGCGTTAGGTATTTCCGGTGTAATCGCAGCAACCATATTCCTTAAAGAAGGTGAGGACAAAGTTAGAATGTGGGATCTATCCTCTTTAGAAATAACAGATGGTGTTTATCAAGTACCTACAGATATTATTTTTAAGTTTAAAAAAACAGACCCACATTTATATTCTAAGCGTGTTTGGGAAAACCAAGCAAACTACTTTGTAGAAATACAAGATAAAAAAGGGTTTAAAAGATTACTAGCATTTATTCGTGAACAGGATGGTAAAGATGAAGCAGCCAAAGAATTTGAAGAATTTATCGAAACAACACAACTAAAACGATTGTATCATGCTGCAAAAAAACTAAACAATGGTAAGTTGGTCATTGATTTACTAAATCCTCCTGCTGATGAAATGGAGGGCATACTCACAAAGATGGGTGCTGCCTTTGATTTGGCCTATAAACGCTTTGAAGACCTCCAAAAAGCAGAATCACAAGCCCGGGAGGCACAGATTGAGGCTGCACTGGAAAGAGTTCGTAGTAAATCCATGGCCATGCACAAAAGCGAGGATATAGGTGAAACGGTTGCCACGCTCTTTGATGAACTGCTAAAGGTTGGTATTCATAAATCTTCTCGTAGTGGAATTGGCATTCTTAATGAAACAAAAAATATGAAATTGTGGTCAGCAAGATTCAATTCTGCCGATGAAGTTGACTTGCTTATTGGCAATTTGGATATGACGATAAACCCCTTCTTAAAAAAAATAAAAAATGCCTGGAAAAAGCAAGAGGAGCAGTTTTATTACGAATTGGAGGGGAAGGAATTGTTAGATTATTATGCCTCACTTAATCAGGAGTATGATTACGCCTTGCGAACTGACATGAACAAATTACCGGAAAAAGAATTTGTTCATGTCTTCACTTTTAAGCTTGGAATTATTTACTCTTTTAATAGTGTACCAATATCGGCAGAAGCAAAACAAGTATTTATAAGGTTTGCCAAGGTATTCGAGCAAACCTACACCCGATTTCTTGACTTGCAGAAAGCTGAATCACAGGCCATTCGTGCAGAAAAAGATTTAGTAGAAATTAAAATTGCCCGAAAAAAAGCCGAAGAAGCCTTAACCGAATTGCAATCTACCCAATCGCAACTCATTCAATCCGAAAAAATGGCCTCACTTGGAGAACTCACTGCCGGCATTGCACACGAGATTCAAAACCCGCTAAATTTTGTTAATAACTTTAGTGAAGTAAGTACAGAGCTAATTGATGAAATGAATGAAGAAATTGAAAAGGGCAATATGGAAGATGTAAAAGAAATTTCCTCCGACTTAAAACAAAACCTAGAAAAAATCAACCACCATGGCAAACGGGCGGGTGATATTGTAAAAGGCATGTTACAACATAGCCGTACAAGCAGTGGAGTAAAAGAAACCACCGATATAAATGCTTTGGCAGATGAATATTTGCGATTGGCTTATCATGGCTTACGAGCCAAGAATAAATCATTTAATGCCATAATGAATACCGATTTTGATGAAACTATTGGCACTATCAATATTATACCCCAAGACATTGGCCGAGTAATTTTAAACTTAATTACCAATGCCTTTTACGCAGTGGATGAGAAAAAAAAATCCACCTCTGCTAAAGCTTCGGAGGACTCGTATGAGCCCGGTGTTTCTGTACTTACAAAAAAGGAAGGCGATAAAGTGCTAATTTCTGTAAAAGACAATGGCAATGGCATTCCAGAACAAGTACTGGATAAAATATTTCAACCCTTTTTTACCACCAAACCTACCGGGCAGGGCACTGGTTTAGGCTTAAGCTTAAGTTACGATATTGTAAAAGCACATGGAGGAGAATTGAAAGTGGAGACAAAAGAAGGAAAAGGAAGTGAGTTTAATATTTTATTACACTTCTAAATAGTATTAGCTATGGATTTTAAAAAGGAAAAATTACTTAACGAAACACATCAAAAATTTATGGAAACAGGATTTAATAGTCCTGAATCCTTAGATATTTTGGATGAGTTAGCTTCTCCTGATATTATGGGGTTTGGTACAACAATAGATGAAAGGACATTTTCGATAGTCGAATTTAAAGAACTTTTAAACAGACAAAGAATACAAACTCAAGGAATTCAACTCCAGTGGTCCATTAGCCCTGTATTTCGAAAAGTATTAAAAGATGAAAATTCCGCTGTCTTTACTGATGATATTGTACTGGAGATAATAGTAAATGAGGAGAAAATTAAAATGCCTCTTCGGTTTTCTATCATCTTAGATTACTATAATGATAAATGGGTGGTGGTGCATTTTCACGGCTCTAAACCAGAGAATGTATCAACGGAGGAGGATACTTTTGGTATAGAGGACTGGAAAAATAAAAATGCCGAACTTGAAAAGTTAGTAAGGCAAAGAACAGCAGAGTTAGAAAAATCATTGGCCGATTTAAAATCCACCCAATCCCAACTCATTCAATCAGAAAAAATGGCCTCGCTCGGTGAGCTCACCGCAGGCATAGCCCATGAGATACAAAACCCGCTGAATTTTGTTAATAATTTTAGTGAAGTAAGTATAGAGCTAATTGATGAAATGAATGAAGAA
>CAZQWZ010000147.1:0-6696 GCA_964596935.1 uncultured Roseivirgaceae bacterium | reverse complement strand
GTCGTAATCAGACGTAGTGTTTTCTACTTGTTGTTTGATTTGATTAACTCTTGCAACGATATCGTCTTTTTTGCCTGCACCATTAATGATAGTGGTATTGTCTTTATCGATGATCATCTTTTCTGCTGTTCCTAAATACTCTAGGGTAGCATTTTCAAGCTTATAGCCGCCTTCTTCAGAAATAACAGTACCACCTGTAAGTACCGCAATATCCTCAAGCATTGCTTTTCTTCTATCTCCAAAACCAGGCGCTTTAACAGCTGCAATTTTTAAGGTTCCTCTAATTTTATTTACTACCAACGTAGCTAAGGCTTCACCATCAACATCTTCAGAAATAATAACCAAAGGTTTACCTGTTTGAGAAACTAATTCTAGTACAGGAAGAAGTTCTTTCATCGAAGAAATTTTCTTATCGTAGATAAGGATGTAAGGGGTTTCCAATTCAGCTTCCATTTTGTCAGTATTAGTAACAAAATAAGGAGAAAGGTATCCTCTATCAAATTGCATACCTTCCACTGTTTTCACTTCCGTTTCGGTACCTCTAGCTTCTTCAACAGTAATTACTCCATCTTTACCCACTTTATCCATGGCATCAGCAATCATTTTGCCAATGGCTTGGTCGTTATTGGCAGAAATAGAACCTACTTGAGCAATTTCATTGCTATTAGCAATACTCTTAGATTGTTTTTTTAGGTCAGCAATAATAACTTCAACTGCTTTATCAACACCTCTTTTTAAATCCATTGGGTTGGCACCTGCTGCTACGTTTTTAATGCCGAAGCCATAAATAGCTTGAGCCAAAACAGTTGCAGTAGTAGTTCCGTCACCTGCATCATCGGCAGTTTTAGAAGCTACTTCCTTTACTAATTGTGCGCCCATATTTTCTACAGGGTCTTTTAAGTCAATTTCTTTTGCAACTGAAACACCATCTTTAGTGATTGAAGGTGCACCAAATTTTTTATCGATAATTACGTTTCTTCCTTTGGGCCCTAGTGTTACTTTAACGGCATTGGCTAATGCATCAACACCTGCTTTTAATTGACCTCTAGCTTCGCTTTCGAATACTATATTTTTTGCCATAATATTTTAATTTTTTAGTGTAGCCTGCATAAAACAGGCAGGGTTATTAAACAATTGCTAAAATGTCAGATTCTCTCATCATTAAATACTCAGTACCTTCAACGGTAAGCTCACTTCCTGAATACTTTCCATAAAGTACAATATCACCAACCTTTACAGTCATAGGCTCATCTACTTTGCCATTTCCAACTGCCGCTATGGTTCCTTTTTGTGGTTTTTCTTTAGCGGTATCAGGAATAATAATTCCAGAGGCTGTTTTTTCTTCTGCCGCTTCTGGTAATACAAGTACTCTGTCAGCTAATGGTGTTATTTTTAATTTAGACATTTTTATGATTTTTAATTAAATTCATTTCGATTACGTTCGCTTATTATCATTTAATGTGCCAATTATAGATTGTGCCATTTTAGCAGACAAAATTTCGATTTAAATAAAATTTGGCATAAAAAAAGGGGCAACCTGCCCCCTTAAATGTTTTATAAAGATTTTTTATTCTTCAGTTGCAGCTGGTTCTTCTTCTAATCCTTCGATGCTTTCAGTATTGCCTGAGTTCTCATTATTTGAATCCAAAGCAGGAGGCAAAATTTGTTGTTCTCCAGCTCTTTCTAAGTTAGGGCTTATATCTTCATTACTTGAAGTTGTATTCATAAGTGCTTTTGAGCCTACGCTTAAAACAAGAATTGCAATTGCAAAACCCCAAGTCATTTTTTCAAGTAAGTCACTTGTTTTCTTTACACCAATAATATTGCTTGCTCCAGAACCTCCAAATTGGCTGGATAAACCACCCCCTTTAGGATTTTGAGCTAATACAACTAGTATTAATAAAATTGCTGAGATTATAATTAGAATTAAAACGAATAATAGCATTACTTTTTCTTTAATTTTTCAATTTGAGCTGCAAATAACGCCTTTTTTTGGGGAAATTTCCAAATTAATTTTTTATAAATATCAATTGCCTTTTCATTTTTCTTTTGCTTAACAAATATTTTAGCTAAAGACTCGCTAATAATATCTTCCCTCATCTCACTGCTTTCCTTAGCCATGTCTTGCTTGTCGTTAACAGATGGAGCATTTTTAGTTATACTAGGCTCTTCTTTTATGAATTTTTCTATGAGATTAGATTGTTTTTTTAACTTTGGTTGCTTTTTAGAAAGATGATTCTTGGGCGCAGCTTTTTTCTGAGAAGTACTAGGTTTCTTTAATTTAGATTTCGAGTTTTCATCAAGCCATAGTGTTGCTTCTTTTTTTAGTACTTGTAGCTTTTCTAAGTTTTTTAAAACTTCTGCAATTAATTTATCAGAATCAATGGGTGCTTTTTTAGCAGGAATAGAAGGAGGGCTTGTTCGTTTTTCTTTTATCTCCTCTGCTTTTTTAACAGTAGGTGCAGGGTGATTAAGAATTTCTTCACTTGGAACAAGGTTATGCTCAATTAAACTTTTTAAAATGCTGCGATCGGTTGAGTGAAAGGCCGCATTGTTTAAGCTTGGTTTATAAACCTTTAAATCATTTTTTTTTGCTGCATTGGCCAATAATAAATGCACAATTTGACTAAAAGGATAGTCAGAGGCTAGCTTCTTCAACGAATTTATATCATCAGAAGTAGAAGTGTAATCGTTTACAATTTCTTTAAATCGTTCCTTTTTCACAAACAGTTTTGATTATTGCAACCAACTTTAATGAATTACAGTAAAGTAAATCTATGAGAAAAATTACCAATTGGCAACTGTGGCATTAAATATATCTAATATTATTTGATCATAGATTATTTGAATAAGCTCATTTTCTACTGCTGTTAGTCCTAAATCGTTGTCAAAATCAGCAAAAAATGAAAAGCTTTTTTTAGTAAAATTATGATCTTCATTATCTAAATTAATATAGTCAACTTTTATGGTAATGGTTAATCTCGTAAGGCTTGCTTGGTCGTTTGTATCTGTATTGGCAGCGGCAGAAGGTGCTACTGGAGTAAGCCTATAACCCGTAATGGAACCTTCAATTTGCAATTCGCCATCGTTTGTAACTTGCGATAAATTTGTATTTTGTTGGTAGTAATCTCTTAAATTATCTGTAAAAGTAATAGCTAAATTGGCTGGCCCATTATTAGCATCGTTGTAAAATGTTTGAATGGATAGTGTTTCTGCCGTAATAGTGGTACCTGTAAAACTATAAACACCGCAAGAGGTTGTTCCGATAGTCATCGGAATAAATAAAAGAAACACGCTAATTATGGATGTAGTTTTAGACATTATAATGTTTTATTTTTCGATACAAAGTTCGTTCTGATATCCCCAAATCTTGTGCCGCATATTTTCGCTTATTATTATTTTTTCTTAACGCTTTGATTATAAGTTCTTTTTCCTTTTTTTCGATTGAAAGAGAATCGTCATCTTCAAGCTCGTGTGATATATCTTCTATCTTTTCAGTTTGATCATAAACCACAGAGGAAACAGATGTAGGTACATCTATCACATAAGGGGTTGTAGGTTCAACAATGGCTGGCTCCTGTATTTGGTGAGCAGAATCGTTGCTTAATAGCTGCTTATTGTCGTCAATCATGCTTGGGTGAACATTGCCATCATTTTCAATAATTTCACTTACAAGCTTTTTTAAATCGGTTACATCTTTTTTAAGATCGAAAAGAATTTTATAGAGCAAATCACGTTCAGAAAGGCTTTCAGTTTCTACATTGCCTTTATACAAAACAGGAAAGTTGCTTTTAGCTCGTGGCAAATATTTACGCATCACATCTGCTTCTATAGTTTTTTCAAACTCGAGTACAGACATTTGCTCCACAATATTTTTTAATTGGCGAATATTTCCAGGAAAATTAAAAGAGTGCAATACCTCTATTGCCTCAGGTGTTAATTTTAGAGGTTTTGTTTTATATTTTTCGCTAAAATCGCCTGAAAACTTTCTAAAAATCAGTTCTAAATCAGTGCCTCGTTCTCTTAAAGGAGGCACATGAATTGGCACCGTGCTTAAGCGATAATAAAGATCTTCTCTAAATTTCCCTTTTTGAACAGCCTCTTCTAACGCAACATTACTTGCGGCTACCACCCGTACATCTGTTTTTAAAACTTTGGATGCACCTACTTTTATAAACTCGCCTACTTCTAAAACTCGTAATAGCCTAGCTTGCGTTTTTAGTGGCAGTTCAGCAATTTCATCTAAAAAAATAGTGCCCTTATTGGTAACTTCGAAATAGCCTTTACGTGCATCTACCGCACCTGTAAAAGATCCCTTTTCGTGCCCAAAAAGCTCAGAGTCAATTGTGCCTTCGGGTATTGCTCCGCAATTTATGGCTATAAATGTGCCATGTTTTCTTACACTTAATTGATGAATTATTTTTGAAAATGATTCCTTGCCACTGCCGCTTTCACCCGTGATAAGTACGGTCATATCAGTTGGTGCTACTTGCATTGCAACTTTAAGTGCATGGTTTAGTAAAGGCGAATTGCCAATAATTCCAAACCGTTGTTTTATTCTTAGTATTTCTGACTCATTCATATTTAAACAAGTTCATGTTCTATTATTTTACCTATTAAAGTACCGGAGGTGCAATCTGTAATTAATACATCTGCATAATCACCAATTTCATGATGTCCTGTTGGAAAAATAACAACCTTGTTGGAGCTTGTTCTTCCATGAAAATCATTTTCTGATCGCTTAGAGTAACCTTCTATAAGTACTTGTTCTGTTTTACCCACATTTTGCTTGTTTCTAAACAAAGAATGCGCACGCTGCTTGGCAATAATTTCACTTAATCTTCTGCTTTTTACTTCTGGGGGCACATCATCGGTAAGTTTTTTTGCAGCATATGTTCCAGGCCTTTCAGAATAATGAAACATATAAGCAAAGTTGAATTTTACGGTGTCCATTAATGAAAGCATATCTTGGTGATCTTCTTCTGTTTCGGTGCAGAAACCAGTCATCATATCAGAAGATATTCCGCAATCTTTACCTAAAATAGAACGAATTTTATCAATGCGTTCCAAATACCATTCTCTGGTATAAGTTCTGTTCATTAACTCCAAAATACGCGTGCTGCCACTTTGGGCTGGCAAATGGATGTTATTACAAATGTTTTCGTGGTGTTTCATTACATAAATCACTTCATCTGTAAGGTCTTTAGGGTGCGAAGTTGAAAACCTTACTCTAAGTTGGGGATCAATTTCTGCAACCTTCTCTAACAGTTGAGAAAACACGAACACATTAGATTCATTTGCTTTTTCAATTTGTGCTTTTCCTTTTAGCTCTTGGTTAGGCGACCATTTATACGAATCTACATTTTGGCCTAAAAGCGTAACTTCTTTGTAGCCTTTTGCGAATAAATCTTTTGCCTCATTTACAATGGATTGAGGGTCTCTGCTGCGTTCTCTGCCACGGGTAAATGGCACTACACAAAAAGTACACATATTATCGCAACCACGAGTAATTGATACAAAAGCAGATACGCCATTTGAGTTTAATCGAACGGGGCTTATGTCGGCATAAGTTTCTTCTCTCGATAAAATAGTGTTAGCCGCCTTTTGTCCTCCATCAACTTGCTCTACAAGGTTTGGTAAATCTCTGTAAGCATCGGGGCCGGCAATTAAATCAACTATTTTTTCTTCTTCTAATAATTGCCCTTTAAGCCGTTCGGCCATGCAGCCAAGTACGCCAATAATAATTTTGGGTTTACGTCTTTTAATGCCATTAAATTGTGCTAACCTGTGTCTAATAGTTTTTTCAGCCTTATCTCTAATCGAACAAGTGTTTAAAAAAATAACATCTGCTTTTTCCAATTCAGAGGTAGTGTCAAACCCATTTTTGCCCATTATTGAAGATACTACTTCGCTATCTGCAAAATTCATTTGGCAACCATAGCTTTCGATATAAAGCTTACGGTTTTTGCCTGTTGAAGAGTTTTTAGTTATATGGATTTCGTTTAGTTCAGCAGTTGTTTCTTTTCCAGAAAGAATATCTATATCTTTTATTATATCAGTCATTTCTAAATTATTGGGAAGCAAAGGTAATAATACCATTGCTAAAATGACATAATGGCAGATAATTAGTTTATTGAATTAATGCGTTTCATTTTTGTACAATTAACAAAATAGAATTTTAAAAAATGGCATTAATAAAATCGGTAAGAGGTATAGCACCTAAGTTTGGCGACAACTGTTTTTTTACAGAAAACGCAACCATTGTGGGTGAAGTAGTTATGGGTAATAACTGTAGCGTTTGGTTTAATGCAGTTGTTAGAGGCGATGTAAATTCGATTACCATTGGTGATAATACCAACATTCAAGATGGAGCAGTAATTCATTGTACCTATGAAACAGCTAAAACTGTAATTGGAAATAACGTTTCGATTGCTCATAATGCTATTGTACACGGTTGCACCATACACGATAATGTGCTTATTGGTATGGGTGCGATTGTAATGGATAATGCCGTAGTGCATTCGGGTTCTATAATTGCAGCGGGAGCAGTTGTTTTAGAAAACACAATTGTTGAGGCCAATAGCATTTATGCGGGCATTCCTGCAAAAAAAGTAAAAGAGGTTGGAGAAAACAGAAAAGATGTATTTGAACGAACAGCCAAAAATTACATCATGTATAGTAAATGGTTTAAAACCT
>CAZQWZ010000146.1:0-6730 GCA_964596935.1 uncultured Roseivirgaceae bacterium | reverse complement strand
ATTCAGAGTAGGAGCCTTCGAACCAAAAAACTTGAGAGTCGCCTTCAAAAGCCAAGATATGGGTGCAAACTCTATCTAAAAACCACCTATCGTGGGATATTATTACGGCACAACCACCGAAATTATTTAAACCTTCTTCTAAGGCTCTTAACGTATTTACATCTAAATCATTGGTAGGTTCATCGAGCAAAAGCAAATTGGCACCTTGTTTTAACGCCATGGCTAAATGTACTCTGCCACGTTCTCCGCCTGATAATTGCCCAACTTTTTTCTGCTGATCGCTTCCACTAAAATTAAACTTACTTACGTATGCTCTGGAGTTCATTTCTTTGCCGCCTAGCATAATAAGTTCGTTGCCACCAGTAATGGCTTCCCAAACAGATTCATCTGCATTTAAATTATCGTGCTCTTGATCTACATAAGCTATTTCAACTGTGGTGCCTACCTCAAAAGTGCCCACATCGGGTGTTTCTTTTTGTGTAATTAATTTAAAGAGAGTGGTTTTACCGGCTCCGTTAGGACCAACAATACCAACAATTCCGCCTTGAGGCAAAGAAAATTCTAAATTCTCATAAAGCAGTTTATCTCCAAATGCTTTAGAAACGCCTTTTGCAATAATTACTTTATCGCCTAATCTTGGCCCAGCAGGAATAAATAATTCGAGTTTAGCTTCTTGCTCTTTTGCTCCTTCGCCTAATAATTTTTCATACGAGTTAAGCCTTGCTTTCCCTTTAGCATGCCGCCCTTTAGTTCCCATTCGAACCCATTCTAGCTCTCGGGCTAATGTTTTTTGTCGTTTACTCTCTGTTTTTTCTTCTTTAGCTAACCGGTCTTGCTTTTGCTCTAACCAAGAGGAATAATTTCCTTTCCAAGGAATACCTTCGCCTCTATCTAATTCCAAAATCCACCCTGCTACATTATCTAGGAAATATCTATCGTGGGTTACAGCAATAACGGTTCCTTTATATTGTTTTAAATGTTGCTCTAACCAATGCACCGATTCTGCATCTAAGTGGTTGGTAGGTTCATCGAGTAATAATACATCGGGTTCGCTTAGTAAGAGTCTGCACATGGCTACTCTTCTTTTTTCGCCACCTGAAAGATGCTCTATTAACTTATCGGCAGGAGGGGTGCGAAGTGCATCCATGGCTCGTTCAATTTTGGAATCTAAATTCCAAGCATCTACATGGTCAAGCTTATCTTGCACTTTTCCTTGTCGCTCAATTAACTTATCCATTGCATCAGGATTGTCTAGTATCTCGGGCTCTGCAAATTTTAAATTTATCTCTTCAAACTCTTTTAATAGGTCTGTTATTTCGCTTGCGCCTTCTTCAATAACTTGCTTTACGGTTTTTTTGGGGTCTAATTGTGGCTCTTGTTCTAACATGCCTACTGTAAACCCAGGAGCAAAAACAACTTCGCCTTGATACTCTTTATCTACTCCAGCTATTATGCGAAGTAGCGAAGATTTACCAGAACCATTAAGGCCTAGTACGCCAATTTTAGCACCGTAAAAAAATGATAAGTATATTTTATTAAGAACTTTTTTCTGAGGAGGATAGATCTTGCTAACTCCTGCCATTGAAAAAATTATTTTTTCGTCACTCATAGCACATTATTTAATTTTCAAATGTAATTCAATTGGTTACTTTACAACAGTATTTGGCATTAAATATCATATAAAAAAAATGGCTTTAACACTGTTTTAAAAGGCAATAATATCAGACATGTTATAAATATTATAATATCGTTTGATTTGTCAAATAAAAAGATACTTTTGCAGTCAAAATTTAACGATCAACTATGTATTGGACATTAGAATTAGCCTCGTACCTGGAAGATGCCCCTTGGCCGGCATCAAAAGATGAGTTGATTGACTATTCTATCAGATCAGGTGCGCCTCTTGAAGTTGTTGAAAACTTACAAGAATTAGAAGACGATGGGCAACCCTATGAAAATATTGAAGAAATATGGCCCGATTACCCTACAAAAGAAGATTTCTTCTTTAATGAGGATGAGTACTAAAAGTACTTTAGCAGAAATTTAAAATTTTTCTAACAACGCCTGAGCGATTATTAAATCCTCAGGCGTTGTTTTTTTAGGTTTTTGTAGTCTCTCTCTATAAGTGTAATACAGTTCTTTTACTTGCCGTGCCTAGGACAGGCTGCTCTACGAGTTTCTGAGTAGGAATAAGAATAAAAGAGCAAGATTATTTGCTATCGAAGGGCACTAGTAGTACATTGCACTAGTATTTTAAAGATTCCTTAATATTACTATTAAGCCATGATAACGAATTTCGAATGCAAGGAAACTGAAAAAATATGGAATGGTAAATTATCAAAAAAGTTTCCGCAAAATATTCAGCAAACTGCAAGGAGAAAACTAGTACATGTAAATTCCGCTATCCATAGGAATGATTTGCGGGTTCCTCCAGGTAACAGATTGAAATATTTATCAGGAATTAGAAAAGAAGAAAGTAGTATAAGAATAAATAACCAATGGCGTATTACCTTCAAGTGGAATAATGGTAATGCACTAGATGTAAAAATTGAAGACTACCATTGACGTTAGCACGTAAATAAATAAATGGTTGGAAGCAGTTTTAAAACACACGACAATAAGGAAAGTAAACTGTAGAGCAAAATGGCACATTTACACAACGTACACCCAGGAGAAATTCTAGAAAAAGATTTTTTAAAACCGCTTAACATAACCCCTTACGCATTAGCTAAAAGGATTAAGGTAGATCAAACTAGAATTAGCCAATTGATAAAAGGGAAAAGAAATATTACAGCAGATACTGCTTTAAGGTTTTCTGTATTTTTTGGAATGTCTGCAGAGTTTTGGCTAAATGCACAAGCTCGCTACGATTTAGTGGAAGAAAAAACCAAGAAAGAAGTTTATTCTTCTATTAAACCTTTTGAAATAGCAGAAATTTAAAATTTTTCTAACAACGCCTGAGCAATTATTAAATCCTCGGGCGTTGTTATCTTTAGGTTTTTGTAGTCGCCCTCAATAAGTGTTATTTTTCTTTTGGATGCTTCAAAAACAGAGGCATCATCCGTAAACTCTTGAGTTGATTTACTGCTTGAATAAGCTTCTTTTAGCAATGTTGATTGAAATGTTTGCGGTGTTTGCACTAGATAATAGTCTTTTCGGCTTTTTGAAATAGTACTACCTTCTGTCTTTTTTCGGATGCTATCTTTTAGTGCCACTGTAGCAATGGCAGATCCGCTTTCTTTAGCTATTTTAAAACTGTTTTGTATAACTTGTTTTGGCACCAGTGGCCTAACACCATCGTGAATGGCTACTAAACTGTTATTTGGCACGTGCTGCAATCCATTCTGCACAGAGTTGTACCTTATTTTGCCACCTTTAACAATAGTATGTGCAATTGTAAAACTGTGTTTGTTGCACAGTTCTTTCCAAAAATCTATTTGGTATTTGGGCAAAACAATAATGATTCCTATAGCATCATTGCACTTATAAAACTGTTCAACCGTGTGCATAAGCATAGGTTTGTTATTTAATAGTAGAAATTGTTTAGGCAGGTCGGTTTTCATTCTTGTGCCTGCTCCTCCTGCTACAATTACGGCATACTTTTTCATATTCTTCTTTTGAAAACGTCATTGCGAGAGCAGAGTTTAAAAAAATCAACATAGGCAAATGACAGTAAGAACGTCATTGCGAATCCCATCCTAAAGTTTAAAACTTCGATAATGTAAATGGGATGCGGCAATCTGTTCATTACTTTAACTTTTTCTTAATAACTAAGATAATATAAAAGGCTAATAATCAATATTTACACAGCCTGTTAATGGTAGCGTAGTGAAGCAATCTGTTAATAAAAAAGATTGCTTCTGTAGTGCCTCCATTGCAATGACGTACTAGTGAAGCACTAAAGTAAGCAGTAAATAAAACTTACAAAAGGCTAGAAGCACGAAGTCGGGAGCCCGAAGATATTATTCTTCAAACTCCCGACTTCTCTCTTCTGTCTTCCGACTGCTATATTATCAACATAGCATCGCCATAAGTAAAGAATCTGTATTTTTCTTTAATAGCAATTTTGTATGCTTTCATCATTAAGTCGTAACCTCCAAATGCCGAAGCCATCATTAATAATGTACTTTCTGGTAAATGGAAATTTGTAATCATTGCAGTACAAATTTTAAATGGATAAACGGGAAAAATAAATTTATCAGTCCAGCCACCTTTTACTTTTAATTTATCATTGGCAGATACAGCTGTTTCTAGTGACCTCATAACGGTGGTACCAACAGCCACAATGCGCTTTTTGTTGGCTTTTGCAGCATTTACAATGTCAACTGTTTTTTGCTCTACCGAATAGCTTTCAGAGCTCATTTTGTGTTTGGTAAGGTCTTCAACATCAACAGGCGCAAAAGTTCCTAGCCCAATGTGTAACGTAATATTGGCAATATCAACACCAATAATATCTAGTTTCTTCATTATGTGCTCGGTAAAGTGGAGCCCTGCGGAGGGTGCTGCTACTGCACCTGTTTCGGTTGCATAAATGGTTTGAAAACGTTCTTTGTCTTCAGGTTCTGTTTCACGTTCTAATCGTTTGGGTAATGGGGTTTCTCCCAATTGATCGATCATGCTTGTAAACTCTTCATCGGTGCCATCGAATAAAAAGCGAATGGTTCTACCTCTTGAGGTGGTGTTATCAATTACTTCTGCAACCAATTCGCCTTCGCCAAAATAAAGCTTATTGCCAACTCTGATTTTACGAGCAGGATCAACAAGAACATCCCATAGGCGCATTTCTCTATTAAGTTCTCTTAAAAGAAAAACTTCAATTTCTGCACCTGTTTTTTCTTTATTACCATAAAGGCGAGCAGGAAAAACTTTCGTGTTGTTTAAAACAAAAACATCACCTTCGTCAAAATAATTAACTACATCTTTAAAAAGCTTATGTTCAATTTTACCAGTATCGCGGTGTATAACCATTAGTCGGCTTTCGTCACGGTTTTCAGTAGGGTGCTTAGCTATTAAGCCAGCAGGCAAATCGAATTTAAATTGAGATAATTTCATGTATATTTTTTATTGTACAAAAGCTACCTTTAAGTATGACCGTTTATATAAAAAAAGCGTTCATACTATTCAAGTATTGTCATCAATGCTAACTTTAGATTTTAGTAGAGATAGACTGCAACTAATTTCAGCATGCAAAAGTATAAATTTGTGTTTATAATTGAGCATGATTTATTGTTAAATTGTGCTAATCTTTAAAGATTTTATAACCTATGGGCCTAATAATTAAGCTAATAATGGAAAGTTTTAGGTTTGCCTGGAACGCATTGATGACAAATTTGTTTAGAACAATGCTTTCATTGCTAGGTGTAACCGTAGGTATTTTTGCCATTATTGGTGTTTTTACCATTGTTGATTCGCTTGAAAAAAGCATAAAAGATAGCTTAAGTTTTTTGGGTACAGGCGTAATTTATGTTAATAAATGGCCTTTTACGCCTGATGCAAATGGCGAGTTTAATTGGTGGGATTTTTGGAAACGACCAAACCCAAGCTATAGTGAGTATAAATTTTTAAACGAAAATTTAAAATCTAAATCTGCCATTGCCATTTACTCAAGAGATGGAAGGTCGGTAATGAAGTTTAAGAGCAATAGTTATGAAGATGGAGTTTTAGTTGGAGGATCTTATACTTATAAGGATATTTTTAATGTGCCCGTTGAAGATGGACGGTACTTTACAGAAAAAGAAACTAATAATGGCAATAATGTAGCTGTAATTGGAGCTAACATCGAAAATGCGCTGTTTCCTGATTCGAATGGTTTAGGAAAAGAAATAAAAATTAAAGGTCGAAAATATTTTATTATTGGGGTAATGGAAAAGGAAGGGGAGAGCTTTATGGGTTTTTCTAGTAATGATGATAATTGCCTAATTCCTTATTTGTCGTTTAGAAAAATATATAATACAGGCACAGGGCGTTGGAATGAGAAGTCTTCGAGCATTGGTATAAAAGGTAGTGAAGAAGATATTGGCTTGGTTCAAATGGAATATGAACTGCGAGGATTGCTTAGGTCTCGTAGAGGACTACGCCCAAAAAATGCAGATAATTTTGCCCTTAATAGGCCCGAAGCAATTGCAAACCTTATTGGGGGTGTATTTGATATTATTGGTATTGCCGGATGGATTATTGGTGGTTTCTCCATTTTGGTTGGTGGTTTTGGTATTGCCAACATAATGTTTGTTTCGGTTCGTGAACGAACCAATATTATTGGTATTCAAAAATCTTTAGGAGCTAAAAACTATTTTGTTTTATTCCAATTTTTATTCGAATCTGTTTTCTTAAGCTTTTTGGGAGGAGGTATCGGGCTGTTTCTAGTATTCTTACTTTCGCTTGTATCACTGGGTAGCTTAGAGCTAACACTTACTTTACGTAATGTGGCTATTGGTTTGGGTGTAAGTGTATCTATCGGAATGATAGCAGGCATTATACCTGCAGCGATGGCCGCACGAATGGATCCTGTGGAAGCAATTAGGGCGTAGTTAGTGCCGTCCATAAAGTTGGCTATCTGCGTTACGCTTGTCTAAAAATACTCGGCTACGCCTATTTACACCTGTAAACTCCGGTTTCTTAGACCGCACAAGCCTTGATAGCCAACTTTCTGAATCAGGCACCGACTTTATAGACAGACTCTAGTGTTAAGTCAAGTGTACTGTGTCGTATAAGTTGCCGATATTTTTGAGCT
>CAZQWZ010000145.1:0-6753 GCA_964596935.1 uncultured Roseivirgaceae bacterium | reverse complement strand
AACCGACTTTATAGGCCACATTTACCACCACCACCGATGAGGTTGGGTCGGGGTGTACAACAACTGTTAAACCATTTTTAAAAACGGTATGCTCGTATTCAATCATAGTTGCAAACATACTTCAATACGGTAACTTTAGCCTATTTCAACTTTCTAAGTTTAACTTAGTTAGTGAAACATTTGTCATTAAGCATTTGCAAATTGACCTTTGTTATAGAATTATAAATTTCATTTACTTTTTCGCATTTCAAATTTCTCATTTCATATATTTAAAATTATGTTCAAAATGAAATTTAAAAGAGGCAAATACACAAACAGAAAGCTTCTGTTAATTTATAAAGCACTTCTTACAGCACGCTTGGTAGAAGAAAAAATGCTTGATCAATTACAAGAAGGAAAACTCTCGAAATGGTTTTCAGGAATTGGGCAAGAAGCCATATCCGTTGGTGCTACTTTGGCCTTAAGGCAAGATGAGTACATTTTACCAATGTATAGGAATCTAGGAGTTTTTACTTCTCGAAACATTCCTTTAAATAGGTTGTTTGCTCAATTTCAGGGTAAGCCCTCTGGTTTTACTAAAGGCCGTGATAAACTATTTCATTTTGGTACAAATGAGTATAATACTATTGGAATGATATCGCATTTAGGTGCACAATTAGCCGTAGCAGATGGAATAGCTTTATCAGATTTAATAGAGAAAAAGAAAAACGTTACACTTGTTTTTACAGGAGATGGAGGCACGAGTGAAGGTGATTTTCACGAAGCTTTAAATGTGGCAGCAGTTTGGAACTTACCTGTTATTTTTATAATAGAAAATAATGGGAATAGTATTTCCACGCCAAGTAGTGAGCAGTTTAAGTTTAAAAACTTTGTAGATAAAGGGCCAGGTTACGGAATTGAAGCGCATCAAATTGATGGTAATAATGTATTGGAAGTTTATTCAACTATCGAACGATTGGCTAACCAATTAAGGCGCAGCCCAAGACCTATAATTGTGGAGGCAATGACTTTTAGAATGCGAGAGCATGAAGAGAGTGTTGCCAATAATTACCTATCCAAAGACTTGATTGAGTTTTGGCAAACGAAAGACCCTATAAGCAATTATGAAAATTATTTATTAACTCAGGAGGCGTTAACAACTGAATTAATTGAGCAGTATAAATCTGATATAATTAATGAGATTAATTTAGGACTTGAAATAGCTGATTCAGAGCCAGACTTAATTGTAAATACAGATCAAGAACTTAAAGACGTGTATGCCCCTTTTGAGCAAAAACTGATTAACCCGATTACAGATGCTCAAAGCAAAAAGAGTTTTGTCGAGGCCATTTCTGATGGACTTAAACAATCATTGGAAAAATATGATGACCTGCTTTTTATGGGGCAAGATATTGCCGAATATGGAGGAGTGTTTAATGTATCCGAAGGATTTTTAGATCAATTTGGCCCAGATAGAATTAGAAATACACCCATTTGCGAATCTGCAATATTGGGTATGGGCTTAGGCTTATCCATTAAAGGTAAAAAATCGGTTATTGAAATGCAGTATGCGGATTATGTTACTTCTGGTTTTAATCAGATTGTAAATAACTTGGCAAAATCTCATTATCGCTGGGGGCAAAATTCCGATGTTGTTGTTCGCTTGCCAACGGGTGCTGGGTTGCAGGATGGGCCTCATCAATCTCAGAGCAACGAAGCTTGGTTTTTTCACACGCCAGGATTAAAAATTGTATATCCATCAACCCCTTACGATGCAAAAGGTTTATTGGCTGCCGCTATTGAAGATCCCAATCCAATTATGTTTTTTGAGCATAAAGCCATGTATAATTCAATAGTAGATACCATTCCTAATGATTATTACACACTTGAAATTGGCAAGGCTAACGTGGTAAATAAAGGTGATGACATATCTATAATAACTTACGGAATGGGCGTGCATTGGGCAACTGAACTGGCGCAAGAGATGAATAACATTAGTATTGAAATTCTTGATTTAAGAACTTTAAAGCCTTGGGATAAACAAGCGGTTGAAAAAACTGTTTTAAAAACAGGAAGAGTTTTAGTATTACATGAAGATACATTAACAGGAGGTATTGGGGCTGAGATATCTGCTTGGATTAGCGAAAATTGTTTCGAAAATTTGGATGCACCTGTAACACGAGTTGGAGGTTTAGATACACCTGTTCCGTTTAAAAATAGTTTGGAAGATAATTTTTTGGGAAAATCACGTTTAAAAGAAAAACTACAGAGTCTGCTAGATTTTTAGTAATTTGGCAGGTTAAGGCGCAGAAGTCTATATTATATGAACTTAACTTTTTTGGCAAAGAAATTTTTACTTGGATTTTTCCTCTCTGTAATAATCAGTTTAGGGCAGTATAGTTATGCCCAAATTGATTCGAGAAACCAAGAAAGACCAGATAAAAAGGAAGCGACCTCTCCAAAGAAAAAGAAGAAGGTAAAGAAGACTAAAAAGGTTCGCAAACAAGATAAAGGAAAGAAAACCTATTCAAATAAGAAGCAGTTAAAGAACTCCAAAAAATCTTTTAGAAAAGGGGGAGACAAAGGTCATAAAGGCACAATAACAGGTAGAAAAGTTAAGAAAACAAAAACTACTCCTCGTAAAACTTATGCTCGCCCTCAACCAGACCCATACGCGCATAGAAGAATAAGAACTGAAAAACAACGAGCTGGGCCTCCCCCGAAAAAAGTAAAAACAGCTACTAAAAAAGGCGAGGTAGCTAGGTCGGGCGATATTTCAGGCAGAAAACGAATAAGACAACGCTCTGTTTCTAGCAATCCTCGTCCAGTACATCCACAACCAAATACATACCGTGGACGAAAAAGACGCACAGAAAAAGATAGAGCTTATAGCAATAAGAAAAAAATAAAAAATATACGTACGGCTACAAAGCCATCGGAAGTAAGAAAGCCTAAATCAAAAACAAGAGTTGTAACAGCAACTGCTCCACACAGAGTAAAACGGAAGAAAAATGTTTATAAAAACCATGAGCAGCGTAAAGGTGAGCAGGCATCTACAAAAGATATCGCAGGCAAAAAATTAAGAACAAAAAATTATAAAAGCGATAGGCCTTCAAGAGGTAATCGTGCTATGGCTAGCCCCAAGGTAAGAACTGATAAAACCAAAAGCGGTCAACGGTTTAAAGGCAGTAGGTATTACGGAGCTGCTTCTGGCAGGTCAATTTCTTCAACGGGCGAAAAACGTGGTGGTGGAAAACCTATGGAAAACCAAAGGATAATGAAGAATTATAGATCTGCAAAGGCTAAGTCTGTAGTTCAGCCAAAACCACCAAGATCATTTGGTAATTCAAAAAAAGGTAGAGGCGAAGCAGCTGTGTTTGCTGGTTATCGACCTAAAAAAATAAGATCTGCAACAAATACATCAGAATCTAAACCTGGCAAAAGAAAACCGAAGGCTCCAAGTATTTCTGGGTCAAGAATTTTTAGCAGTAGAAAAATTCATCCGTACAGAGGTAAAGATAGAAGATTTAGTGGAGAGCATTCAACTACAAAAGATATTGCTGGCAGATCCTTAAGAACTAAAAATTTCAGATCAAGAACGCCTAATTATGGAGCTATTGGGGCAAGGAATTTTCAAAGTGGAACTAGAGCTTCTTCTAATAAAAACTACAATCTTAATAAAGCAAAAAGTGTTTCTGGTAAATCATTTAATAATGGAGGTAGGGCGCTAACAAAACGAACTGCAGGTTTGGCAGCTGGTTCGTTTTCAGGAAACAGAAAATCAACCAAAAGATTACAAGGAGGAGGAAGTATTAGTAAGAGGTGGAATAATAATGGTAACTCTTTAACAAGTTCAGCAGGAAGTAGTGGAACGCGAAAGTGGAACAACGGAGGTAAACCATTGACTAAAGGAGGCGGAGGAAGTGCCACTAGAAGATGGAATAACAATGGCAATTCTTTAGGAAAAACAGTGGAAAAAAGTGCCAGTAGAAAATGGAATAATGGTGGTAGTCCATTGATGAAGCAAGGTCGCGGAGCAGGAACTAAAGTGGCGACTACGTATGAAGGTAATGGGTTTGCAAGAGGAATGAATAATCCGAATATTGGGAGGTATCAAGGTGAAATAAAAGCTAAGAAAGAGAGTTCGAAAGGATATCCAACACAAAATTTTATAGGAAATGTAAGGATTGTGAGTAAAAAACCTCCAAAATCTCCTGGAACTGAATACGGGCTCACTAGAAAATTGGCAGGGGTTAAGATGGGGACTAGTGCAGGGTTAATGCAGTCTGCTTCAGATAAAAACAATACCAACATTAATGTATTAACGGCTCGAGTTAAAGAAAGAGAAAAAAAGGCTTCGCAAGGAACGGAACTAGGAAAAAAAAGCACTCTTTCATTTATCAAAATAGGCAACCCTAATATCAGTGGTTTGGTACATAAGCAAAAACGATTAAAGGCGAATAGTGATTTGCCTAGCCAGTTAACTAGAAATCAAAAAAGAAGAGTGGAGGCAGCTCCTGGAACAGAACGAGGCACTGATTGGGCGCTTGCCTTTTGGCAATTTGGGAGTCCAACTCATATGGGTTTAGTAAATCAACACGCTAAAGCTAAAGGAAAATTACATGCTAGCACTAGGTACGAGTACACCAATAAAAGTTCTGTTAAAGAAAAGCAAAAAACAGTAAGTGTTAAATTGCTTTGGGCTAAATTATTTAAAAAAAATGCTAATACTCCAGAGCCTGATAAAGAGTATTCTCACAAGCTTAAATATGATAAAGAGGAAAGATCGATATGGGAAACTGAAGAACGAGAAGATTGGTATAATAATTAATTACACTAATACTACTAACCATTTTATGTATTTTTACGTTTTTAAAAACTACACCGTTAAATAATCTTGAGAAGGTTCATACATATAGCATCCATTCTTTTTTTTGCCACTCACATAAGTTTGGCTCAAAATAGCAATGATGATTATACCTTAGAAAATACGTGGGGCATTACTAAAAATACTTCAAGCGGGTTAATTGGGGGCTTTGTGTTTAAAAGAAGCATGAAAAATGCATCTGGTAGTTTTACTTCGTATGGCTTAGAGCTAATTAACGTTCGGCATCCTGCCGAATTAAAGGTTGTTACAGGTACGGGTAATTCCTATATTCTTAGCAAGAAAAATCATTTGTTTGCCATTCGCGGTCAATATGGCAGAGCATATGTGTTATTAAAAAAAGCCCCTCAGCAAGGAGTTCAAATAAATTTGAATTTAGCAATTGGGCCTTCAATTGCACTAGAGGCTCCCTATTATGTGGAGTATCAACAATCAACTCGAGTTCCTTACGATCCATTAAAACATCCAGATAGAGGAGAAGTTACTGGTCGAGGCTTTATATTTCAAGGTCTTTTCGAATCAAGTATTGTTATAGGTGCTAACGTTAAAGCTTCGTTAAATTTTGAGTTTGGAACACTAAAGTCAAGCGTGTCGGGCTTCGAAGCAGGATTTTTATTGGATGCCTACACTCGTAAAATCGATATGATGGCCGAATCTGATGATAACTATGCCATGTGGCCAACTGCTTTTATTACACTTTTTTATGGCTCAAGAAAGTAGCTTATAGCTTTCTTCTTGTTATTTTTGTACCCTCGAAAATAAATACAAAATGGATACAATCGCCTCTAAAGAACCCAGAAGAAAGAAACCAGATTGGTTGCGTGTAAAGTTGCCAGTAGGCAAAGAGTATGCTGAGGTAAGAAAATTGGTTGACAAGTATAAGCTTAACACAATTTGCGAAAGTGGTAATTGCCCTAATATGGGCGAATGTTGGGGGGCAGGCACCGCTACTTTTATGATTTTGGGCAATGTGTGTACTCGTAGTTGCACATTTTGTGCGGTTGCAACAGGGCGTCCTCCAGAATACGATGAGGATGAACCTAAACGGGTTGCAGAAGCTATACATAACATGAAAGTGAAACATGCCGTTATCACCTCTG
The DNA here is from genome assembly GCA_964596935.1 of uncultured Roseivirgaceae bacterium. Taxonomy (GTDB): domain Bacteria; phylum Bacteroidota; class Bacteroidia; order Cytophagales; family Cyclobacteriaceae; genus JAKISE01. The sequence goes on along the minus strand of CAZQWZ010000145.1, from coordinate 789 downwards.
TTAATCGCGATGAGCTAAAGGATAAAGGAGCGGAAGTTTGGTATCAAACAGTTGTTCAAACCAAACAGTTAAGCCCTCAAATTACAATTGAAACTTTAATTCCAGATGTAAAATCTAAATGGGATGCTCTCCATAGAATGATTCAAGGTGGCCAAGAGGTTATTTCTCATAATGTAGAAACTGTCAAGGAGCTTTACCGAAGAGTTCGTCCTCAGGCTAAATACGAGCGTAGCATGGAGCAACTTAAACGTATTCATGATCTAGGCAGAAGAACTAAATCAGGTATTATGTTAGGGCTTGGTGAAACTGACGACCAAGTTTTTGAGGCTATGGATGATTACGCCAAAGTAGGATTAAATATATTAACGCTAGGTCAATACTTGCAACCAACAAAAATGCATATCGAAGTGGCAGAGTTTGTTCACCCAGATAAGTTCGCAATGTTTAAAGAAGAGGGCCTTAAAAGAGGTATCACTTATGTTGAGTCTTCACCCTTAGTCCGCTCTAGTTACCATGCAGAGCGTCATGTTAATGTACCTATAGGCTAATAGATGATAATTATTTCTTTATCCGAATCAATAAGTAATTGGTTTATAGGAGTGTAGTTATTTTGATTTAAATAAGTTTTAAATACTTTTATGATTTTGTTGTTTGTTAGGCAATAGATGTTTTATCTTTGCAGTCCCTTAGAAAGCGGGGGAGATTTATTGAGGAGATGGAGTTGTGGTTGGGAGGAAAATAAATTAAAATTAAATTAATTTTTTTCTTGTCTTTTAAAAATAACATTCT
>CAZQWZ010000144.1:2099-6820 GCA_964596935.1 uncultured Roseivirgaceae bacterium | reverse complement strand
AACCTACTCTTCATAAGCCCACTCAATACCTGTTTTCATATCTTTTACTATAATGCCATTTGCTTTTAAGCCAGCTCGGATTTTATCTACACGTTCAAAATCTTTTCGAAATTTGGCTTCTTTGTAAATATCTACCATCGCTTCCACCATTTCTTTATAATTCGAAGGGTTTTCTTCTTTTAGACCAAGAACAACCTCAACAAAATCAATGTAAGTAGATTTTATTTTATCGAAAATTTCTTTGCCTATGCTGCCAAAAGAAAGCTGCCCTGTGTGCAACGAGTTTATTTTCTTTAACAAATTAAACAATTGACCTATAGTTAAAGCAGTATTAAAATCATCGTTCATAGATGAATGGCACGCTTGAATGATTTTTTCAATTTGCTCAATGGTCTGTGCATCATTCTCAGAATCATCTGCTTTAAACTCCATCTCTTTTATTAAACGGAGCCCGTTTATCATTTTCTTATAGCCTTTTCGTGAAGCCTTAAGAGCATCATTCGAAAAATCGAGCGTGCTGGAATAATGCGATTGCAACATAAAGAATTTGGCCGTCATTGGGCTGTAAGGCTCATCTAGCAATTCGTGATCTCCTGTAAATAGCTCACTTGGCAGAAATGAATTACCCAAAGATTTGCTCATTTTTTGGCCATTCATGGTAAGCATATTGGTATGCATCCAATAGCGAACAGGGTCACTGCCATAGGTGCCTACCGACTGGGCTATTTCACATTCGTGGTGTGGAAATTGTAAATCGAGCCCGCCTCCATGAATATCAAATGTTTTGCCTAGGTATTTTGTACCCATAACCGAGCACTCTAAATGCCAACCAGGAAAGCCAACCCCCCAAGGAGAATTCCACCGCATAATATGTTCGGGTGAAGCATTTTTCCAAAGTGCAAAATCTATATTATTTCGCTTTTCATCTTGGCTAGAAAGTTCGCGGCCACTTGCCATCATATCTTCAATATTTCGCCCAGAAAGCTTCCCGTAATTATGGCCCTTATTATACTTGGCCACATCAAAATATACAGAACCGTTAGTCTCATAAGCTAAGCCTTTATCTAATAAAGCCTGAGTCATTTCAATTTGTTCCACAATATGGCCTGTTGCCGAAGGCTCAATATTAGGTGGGTGCATATTGAATATTTTTGTTAAATCATGAAAACCGTTGGTGTATTTTTGAACGATTTCCATTGGCTCCAAATGCTCTAAACGAGCCTTTTTGCTAATCTTATCTTCCCCTTCATCCGCATCGTTTTCTAGGTGACCCACATCGGTAATATTGCGTACGTAACGTACTTTATACCCTAAATACATAAGGTAACGATACACCACATCAAAGCTTATAAAGGTTCGCATGTTGCCTAAATGCACATCGCTATAAACGGTTGGGCCACATACATACATGCCTACAAAAGGGGGTTCTAGGGGCTCGAATGTTTCCTTCTTTTTAGTAAGACTATTATAGATGCGTAATTTTTCAACCATAGTGGCAAAAGTAAGGGCAATTGATTAATAATTATTAGATCCTGAAATAAATTCGGGATGACAAAACATTAAAAAACAACCACATTCTGCATTCATTTCAGAATCTCGACAATCAAATTATTAGTTATGCTGAAACAACCCTATAGCTATCGGGTTTAGCATGACTAATCCTAAAGCCTGTGGGTGAATTTATCAGACTTTACAAATTCAGCCGCTTACTATTTACTTGAACCTATAATGGTAACAACAAGTGTTCTACTCCCTCCATAATCTCTATGCTCTCCTAAATAGATTCCTTGCCAAATGCCAAGGTTAAGCTGGCCATTAGTTATTGGTATTATTACCGAAGCCCCCAAAAGCGAAGCCTTTAAATGTGCTGGCATATCGTCTGGGCCTTCACTTGTATGCGTGTAGTACAACTCCATTTCTGGGGCTAATTTTTGAAAGAAATTCTCAAAATCGGTTCGAACAGATGGGTCTGCATTTTCGTTAATTGAAAGACTTGCCGAAGTGTGTTTTATAAAAACATGAAGTGTTCCAATATCAACCTTATTGATTTTTGGAATCACTTCTAGCATTTGATTGGTTATCAAATGAAACCCTTTCGAAAACGAAGGGAGAATAATCTCTTTTTGTATAGTAATTAGTTTTGTCTCCATTCGTAAGCTCCTATATCAGGTTTATTATCTCTTTGTAAACTATCCAAATCAATTAAAATACCTAGCTCGGCACCCATATTTATGGCAGGCGAAAGTGTATCTATTCGATAATTATATTCTGATGGTTGAGTAAATAGAGGGTCTTCGTTTATAATATTATCAACCGCAAATTCAGCCATAGAAGTACGCATTAGATTGTTTTTAAAATCAATGTCAAAAATCTTTTCTTCTGATTGTGCTAATTGGATTTCGTCTGTTTGACTCCCCCAAATAATATTATTGTTTACATCAGCTTTTAGGTCATCAAAAATTACAGAACCATCGCTTAACTGAAGATTATTGGTAAATACCATTATAGGTTGGCTTCTAAAAAAGCCATAATCAAAATTTGCAAATGTATTGTGTTTAAATACATAATTTCCGCCAGCCAATGCTGCAATATTAAATTCTACACAATTATTTATAAGGCAATTGGTAAGTGTTAAATCGGAAGAAAAAGAGAGAATGCCAGAGCCCGAAGTATTTTCAATAATGGAGTTATTCATCACTAAATCGGGTATGTTATCCTCATCAGGAGTGCCTAGCCAAATGCCATTTCGAGCATTTCTAATATGGGTGAAATTTAAGGTATTTGCTTTGCTGCCTTCAATAAATACAATACCCCCCCATTGGCCGGGTGCATTATCAAATCCATTATCGAATCGATCATTTGTAAACAGTATTGGAGCTACTGAACTCCCCTCTGCTTTTATCGTGCCTTTTACAAAAATAACAGAGCCAATATGTGAGTAAATTCGTGTGCCCGGCTCAATTGTTAGGCTGCAAAGTGTATCAATTAATATGTTATCATAGATAACATAGGGCTTACCAGCTTTCCAAACAGAATTACATGCTAAAACAGAATCTCGTAAAAAGTGTGCATCTTGCCCCCAGGCAATTACAGGAATATTTTGTGCAACACCATTGGTGGAAAACGAAAGTGATTCCTCTACCACAAAAGGCAAATCTTGATTTTGATTTTGCAGATTGGCTTTTAATAGTATTAGCAAGCTATCGCCTGCTAATAAATCTGTGTTGTCAAAACTATTGCCTTCAATGCCGTTTACAATTATGCTAAACGCATCTGATGTATTGCTAATATTAATATTGGCAATGGTTACCGCCTTAGCAGCATCATTATACACGCGAAGGCGTTTGGTAATGCTAGTTACGGTTGATAAAAGCGTATCGAAATAAACGGTATCTGCCGAAAAGCGAAGCTGAATAGGCGCAAGCTCAAATTCTGTGTTATTGGGTTTGCACGAAGCCAACACAATAACCACCATTAGTAGTTGACTAACCCTTAACATATGTTGTTGGATATTCATAAAAAATTGAGATTGCTTTCCATTAACAGAAAACTTGCAAGGTCTATGGTCGGATTGGCAAGAGATCTTGAAGGTTTAATATTGTCATTTGTTTATGCTTATAGTTTTAATCTTCCCCTCTACCACTAACAGATTGCCGCATCCCACCTGCCATGTTGAAGTTTTAAATTCTTGTAAGGGATTCGCAATGACGTTCTAGTTGGCGTTTTATTTAGACTTTAAATAGCGCCTTCTTTCATTCTTTCAGCATTTTCTGCAATGCGAAGCTCATCGATAAAATCCATAATGTCGCCTGCCATTACCTGCGGTAAGTTATGCACCGATTTACCAATACGGTGATCCGTTACCCTACCTTGTGCATAATTATAAGTTCTGATTTTATCTGATCTATCTCCACTTCCAATCATAGATTTACGCTCAGCACCCACTTCCGCATTATGCTTTTCTAGCTCTATGGCATATAAACGTGACTTCAATTCCTTTAGTGCTTTATCGTAATTTTTAAGCTTCGATTTTTGATCTTGGCATTGTACAACTACTCCTGAGGGTAAATGGGTTAATCGAATTGCTGAATAGGTGGTGTTTACAGATTGACCTCCTGGGCCTGATGAACAGAATTCATCTCTACGAACTTCGCTCATATCCAAGTCAATTTCTACATCATCCATTTCGGGTAATACTACCACTGATGCTGCTGATGTGTGAACTCTGCCCTGAGTTTCAGTTGCTGGTACACGCTGCACACGGTGCACGCCACTTTCGTATTTTAATGTGCCATATACACTGCTACCGGTAACATTCATTACCACTTTATTAAAACCACCAGCGGTGCCATCCACAAAATCTGTCATTGCCATTGACCAACCTTGTTTCTCGCCAAATTTTTGGTACATCCGCAATAAATCACCCGCAAAAATAGAAGCTTCATCTCCTCCTGCTCCTGCTCTTATTTCTAAGATGGCGTTTTTACTATCTGTAGGGTCTTTGGGGATAAGTAACTGCTTAACCTTTTCTTCAATAATTACTATTTGAGGCTCAATTTCATCAATCTCCATCTTGGCCATATCCCTAAACTCAGGATCCTTTTCCGTTTGGAGAACTTCTTTGGCAGAAGCCAGGTTTGAAAGCAAGTTGGCATACTCTTTATAAACCACCACAACTTTCTCAAGATCGCTATACTCTTTGCTAAGCTTGGTAAAATTGG